>JBANGF010000153.1:0-7385 GCA_037975655.1 Bacteroidota bacterium
CACTAGGACCTTGATTGATTCGTGGTGGAAATTTTCTTGGACCTTCCTGAGGCTTTTCTCCTGGCTTGGGAGCAGGGGAGTCCACTTTGGGAATACCTGATGAAGGTCCTACTGCTGGACCCTGATTAGCGTTAGGGCGTGGTCTATTTTTATTTTTACGGCGCTTATCCCCCTGTCTTGGGGATTGATTTCCTTCCGCAGGTCTCACTTGTGCTGGAGCAGCCATTGAGGTGGACTGATCAGCAGATTTTGGAGTACTTCCCTCTGGTCTTGGCCCTTGGCCTTGATTGACGCGGGGAGCATTTCCATCGGTTGGACGCTTCTTTTTCTTTTTCTTCTTGGAAAACTTCTTATCCAATAATTCCAACTCACGCGTGGACTGAGCAGCCAAGTCTTCGACTTGGTTTGAATCATCGACCTGAAGGTTAAATACCTTTACGCCTTGCTCGTTTAATGCCTGAATCTCACGCACGCGATCACAGGAGATGCTAATCCAATCGTTGTCATGGTTGTAGTTGAACCACATTAACTTTCTGAAAATATCCGTTTTCTGTAACTTGGCAGGACCCTGCTCTGTCAACAAAGGTTTGTCTACTTGTGGGATATCCTTGATGGCTTCCATATAAGTGTCCAACTCGTAGTTGAGGCAACATTTCAATCGCCCGCACTGTCCGCTAAGTTTACCAGGATTCAAGGATAGGTTCTGGTAGCGCGCCGCAGAGGTGGTTACATTTTTAAAGTCTACTAGCCAGGTGGAGCAGCACAATTCTCTTCCACATACCCCAATGCCACCCAATCTACCCGCCTCCTGACGAAGACTGATTTGGCGCATTTCTACCCGTACTTTGAATTCTCCTGCTAGGGATTTGATCAACTCTCTAAAGTCAATTCGATCTTCTGCGGAATAGTAAAAGGTAGCCTTGGAATTATCTGCTTGGAACTCCACATCAGACATCTTCATGTTGAGACGGTACTCGTCTACAATTTGCTTGCAACGGTACAAGGTTGGGATTTCACGGGCTTTGGCTTCCTCCCATTTCTCCATATCCTTCTGCGTAGCTACGCGATAGATTCGAGTGATGTTGTCATCGTTTCTGACTTTGCGCTTTTGCATCTGAAGTCGGACCAATTCGCCCTGCAACGATACATATCCAATATGGTGCCCACTGGGCACATCCACTACTACCGGATCTCCGGTATTGAGGGCTAAATAATCAACATTTCTGAAATACTCTTTTCTTCCTCCCTTAAACTTGACTTCCACGATATCAAACGTATCCAACTGAGGGATACCCATTTGGGTAAGCCAGTCAAAAGAATTCATTTTATTGCAATCGCTCGTGCCACAGGTGCCGTTGTTTTGGCATCCTCCTGTTCCACCTGAGGTGGTCCCACATGAACTACATCCAGACATATTATTTTTATCTACAGGGCTTTCGCCTCCTTATTCACTTACTTATTTTTCAATCGTAAAATATCTTGACCTATGTCTCTTCGGAAATAGGCCTTTTCCCAGGAGATCTCCGCCACTGTGGCATAGGTAGCATCCAGTGCTGCTTCCAAGGTGGAATCCATCCCGGTGATGGCAAGTACTCGGCCTCCTTGGTTGGTCAGTACGCCGGACTCGTTTTGGGCTGTACCCGCATGAAAGACCACACTATTTGTCGTCTTTTCAGGTAGCGTCATTGGAAATCCCTTTGCATAAGATTCTGGATATCCGCCACTTACCATGACCACGGTCGTGCATATTTTTGGAGAGATTTGAAGCGTATAACTCGCTAAGTTCCCTCCAGCAATGCCAACTAACAAATCTACAAAATCGCTTTTAATTCGAGGCAGCACGGCCTCTGTTTCTGGATCGCCCATCCGGACATTGTACTCGATGACGTAAGGGTCACCCTTGGTATTCATCAATCCGATAAACAGGAATCCTTTGTAGGGAATCCCTTCTTTTTCTAAGCCAGCGATGGTAGGCTTTACTATGCGTTCTTCCACTTTTTGTAAAAAAGCTGCGTCTGCAAAAGGGACTGGACTTACCGCTCCCATACCCCCTGTATTCAATCCTGTATCGCCTTCGCCAATTCGTTTGTAATCTTTCGCCTCCGGCAAAATTTTATAACTCACCCCATCCGTAGCCACAAAGACGGAAAGTTCGATTCCAGTAAGGAATTCTTCCACCACTACTTTGGAGGAGGCATCTCCAAACTTAGCGTCCACGAGCATTTCCTTCAAGGAGAGTTTGGCATCCTCCAAACTTTCGCAAATCAAAACCCCTTTGCCAGCGGCAAGTCCATCAGCCTTCAATACAATAGGCAAGGAATGCTGCTCCAAGTAGGCAATCCCATCTTCCAATTGATGCGCATGGAAGGTCGCATAAGCAGCAGTTGGCACCCCATTGCGCAACATAAACTGCTTGGAAAAATCCTTGCTACCTTCCAAAGTAGCACCTAACTGGGAGGGGCCTACAATCGGTAAGTACTCGGTTCCTTTTTGGGAATGCAAGTAATCCACCAAGCCTTTGACCAAGGGTTCCTCGGGTCCAATGACTACTAAATCGATGGAATTTGCTTGGACAAACTTATAGATGCCAGTAAAGTCGGTCACCCCAAGCGAGATGTTAGTAGCAATTTCAGCGGTGCCCGGATTTCCAGGGGCAACAAAAAGTTGACTGCATTTCGGGCTTTGTATGATTTTCCATGCAAATGCATGTTCTCTTCCTCCGCTTCCCAATAAAAGGATATTCATGGACTCGTTTATTGTTTAATTGGCGTGTTCTGAGATAAACTTGATTCGGTACACACGAAGTTCCTCCTCCGTAAAATCTTCTCCCTCAAGTTCATCCAAAGCGGCCTTGATGTGGTCAGTTTCCGCATTCATGAAGTAATCGAGCAGGATGTCTTCCCGTTCTTCATCCATGATGCGGTGGATGTAATAGTCTATATTTAATTTAGTTCCACTGTAGGTAATTTGCTCAATTTCTTGAAGCAAGTCCAACAAAGATAGGTTCAGATTCTGAGCAATTTCTTCCAAACTTGTTTTTCGGTCGATTTGCTGAATAATGGATATTTTCACTTTGGAACGCGTGCCTGAGGTTTTGATGACCACCTCGGTGGCAGTTTCAATCTCATTTTCTGTCACATAGTTTTGGATGACTTGGAGAAAAGAATTGCCAAACTTGGCTACCTTGCCCATGCCTACGCCATTGATTTGGGAGAGTTCTTCCTTGGTTGTAGGATAAACTGTCGCCATTTCCTCCAGCGATGGATCCTGGAAAATCACATAGGGGGGAAGCCCTTTTGATTTGGCTACCCGCTTGCGTTCTGCCTTGAGAAGTTCAAACAACTTTTCGTCATAGGCTTGTGCGGTATGAAGTTGTTCTTCTTCTACTTCGCTTTGCCCCAACTTTTCAAAGTCTTGATCTCGGTACAATTCTACCAAGTATGGATCTTCCAAATACTTTTCTCCTTTCGGAGTAAGTTTGAGTAATCCATAATTCTCAATATCCTTTTCCAGTAAGGCAGCAATCATCGCTTGACGGATCACGGAGGTCCAATGTTTGTCGCTCTCTTCTTTTCCCTTGCCAAATACGGGCAGGTTATTGTGTTGGTAACTAATCACGTAGTCGTCCTTCTCTCCAATAATCACTTTGACTAGGTGTTCGATTCCAAAACGCTCTTGGGTTTGCTTGACTGCTTCAAGAACTGTAACCAAGAAGTTTGCCCCTTCGAATGTTTCCCGCTCCCGTTTGCAATTGTCACAGAAGCCGCAGTCTTTTTCTAAAATCTCCCCGAAATAGTTGAGAATGAATTTTCGACGACACACCCCCGTTTCGGAGTAGGCAGACATTTCTTGAAGAAGGATTTTGGCATTTTCCCGTTCGGTCACTGCCTTATCCTTGTTGAACTTGTCCAACTTGATGATGTCCTCATACCGATAAAACATCAAGCAATGGCCTTCTAGTCCATCTCTTCCTGCCCTTCCTGTTTCTTGGTAATAGCCTTCAAGGGATTTGGGCACATCGTAATGAATGACATATCGGACATCTGGTTTATCGATCCCCATTCCAAAGGCAATGGTGGCTACGATGACATCCAGTTCTTCATTGAGGAAATCATCTTGGGTTTTTATTCGTACTGCAGAATCCAAACCAGCATGATAGGGGGCGGCATTGATCTGGTTGACCTTGAGCAATTCCGCGATTTCTTCCACTTTTTTTCGACTAAGGCAATAAATGATCCCCGATTTTCCCTTGTGCTGTTTGATGAATTTGATGAGCGCCTTTTTGGATTCATTTTTCACCTTCGGCCGCACCTCGTAGTACAGGTTGGTTCGGTTGAAGGAAGATTTAAATAAATCTGCTTCCTCCATTTGCAAGTTGCGCTGTATGTCCTGCTGCACCTTTGGAGTGGCAGTGGCGGTAAGTGCGATGATGGGTAGGTGAGGGGCAATCTGTCCGACTATAGATTTGATTTTGCGGTATTCAGGACGGAAATCATGACCCCATTCGGAAATGCAATGCGCCTCATCAATGGCCACAAAACTTAAATGCGCCTCCTTTAAAAATGCAATGTTTTCTTCCTTGGTCAAGGATTCCGGTGCTACGTAAAGTAATTTGGTTTTCTTTTTCAAAACCTCATTCTTGACTTTGTTAGCCTCTGATTTGGTGAGGGTAGAATTTAAAAAATGAGCGTTGATTCCGACAGCATTCAGTTGGTCTACCTGATTTTTCATCAAGGCAATTAAGGGGGAAATGACAATTGCTGTGCCTTCACTGACAACTGCGGGTAATTGATAGCAAAGTGATTTACCTGCCCCCGTAGGCATGATTACAAAGGTGTTCCTGTTGTTGAGCAAATTGTCAACTATAAGTTCCTGGTTCCCACGGAACTGACTAAATCCGAAGATTCTTTTTAGTTCTAACTTTACTTTTTCTTCCACAAGAAGAAAGGGATTTGAGGGTGATGTCTATCTGGGCAACAGATAGACCGATTACTTTTATACCTTTGTACAGTACTAAATGTTTAACGCAGGTAAAATTGAAGTTAACAAAAAATATTAGAAACACCGCCGTTCGGGTTCTTTTAAATGAATCCGAGGCTATTGCCAAGCTTTCTACCCTCCTTAATGAGGACTTTGAAAACTGTGTGAACCATCTTCTTCAATCCAAAGGTCGAGTGGTCATCACAGGTGTTGGGAAAAGTGCTTGGATAGCCAATAAGTTGGTGGCCACGCTCAATTCCACAGGTACCCCGGCACTCTTCATGCATGCGGCGGATGCCATTCATGGAGATCTGGGTATGGTGCAGCAAGACGATACGGTGCTATTTATTTCCAAATCTGGGAATACCGCTGAGATCAAGGTACTCTTGCCTTTGGTCAAGCAATTGGGTGTAAAGATTGTGGCCTTAGTTTCCAATACAGAATCTTTTTTGGCCGAGCAAGCACATTACGTATTAGATGCGACAGTAGCAGAAGAAGCTTGTCCCCACAATTTGACGCCTACCACCAGCACTACAGCTCATTTGGCGCTAGGAGATGCTTTGGCTATTTGTCTTTTGGAAGCTAGAGGATTTACTTCCTCCGATTTTGCACGCTTCCACCCTGGAGGATCTTTAGGAAAGCAATTGTATTTGAAAGTAGGGGACTTGCTCTCTAAAAATCAGATTCCATTGGTTCAGGAAAAGGCGAGTGTAGCAGAAGTGATTGTAGAGATTTCGAGTAAACGTTTGGGGGCTACCGCGGTAGTGAATGACATAGGGGACCTCAAAGGAATAATTACCGATGGAGATTTGCGACGGATGCTTCAGAAAACCTTGGCGATTCAAGACTTGCAAGCTTCAGCAATCATGACCGTAAATCCCAAATCAGTGCAGGTAGACGATTATGCAACGGCAGCTTTTGCCCTCATGAAAGCCCACAACATTACACAACTGGTAGTCCTAGATGGAGATAAAATCGCTGGATTTGTGCATATTCATGACTTGATGAAAGAAGGAATTGTTTAAACTGCCATGAAGGACCACCTGTACATCGTAATAATGGCCGGAGGAGTAGGCTCTCGCTTTTGGCCATACAGTAAAAGCAGTAAGCCTAAGCAGTTTTTGGATGTTTTGGGTACAGGAAGGACCCTCCTTCAAA
Source organism: Bacteroidota bacterium (assembly GCA_037975655.1). Lineage (GTDB taxonomy): Bacteria > Bacteroidota > Bacteroidia > Cytophagales > Cyclobacteriaceae > Algoriphagus. The sequence continues at coordinate 6,139 of JBANGF010000153.1, forward strand.
TGACCTTTGACCGGTTTCAAGAAATAGCGCCGAAGGAACAATTTTTTGTTGTTACGAATAATGTACATGTTGACTTGGTTAAAGAGCAATTGCCAGAACTTCAAGAAAATCAGATTCTGTCCGAGCCCCTTCGCAAAAATACAGCGGCATGCCTAGCTTATGCGTCCTACAAAATAGCCAGTATTGATCCAGAGGCAACGATGATCGTCACTCCTGCAGATCACTTGATCCTGCAAGAAGGCAAGTTTCTTCAAACCCTTGTGACTGCAATCTCAGCAGCCCAAGAACCCAATCGGCTCCTTACCTTAGGAATTAAGCCCAATCGACCAGAAACGGGCTACGGATACATCCAATACCTTCCAAATTCGGAAGATGCTCAGGTATTGAAGGTGAAAACCTTTACGGAAAAGCCAAATGCCAAACTTGCCGCTACCTTCTTGGAAAGTGGGGATTTTGTATGGAATTCAGGGATGTTTATTTGGAAAGTAGCAAGTTTGCTCGAAGCCTTCCGAAAACACATGCCGGATCTTACAGATGTATTTGAAGAAGGAAAATCTCAGTTAGGCACAATTTCCGAGATGGATTTTATTTCAACTGCTTATACAACCTTTAAGAGTATTTCCATTGACTACGGAATCATGGAAAAATCCGATCAAGTGTATGTGGTCTTGGGTGATTTTGGCTGGTCTGACATCGGTTCTTGGCAAAGCCTACATGAGCTTCGTGAGAAGGATGAAGAAAATAATGTATTGGAGGCCAATGTCTTGCTTTACGAAACTAAAAATTGTTTCATCAAAACCGATACTGATAAACTTGTGGTCGTTCAAGGTTTGGATCATTTCCTCATTAACGAATCCGAAAATGTGCTGCTAATTTGCAAACTAGATGCAGAGGATAAATTCCGGGATTTTGTAGCCCAGGCCAAGAAAAAAGGAGAGGATTTCATTTGAAATCCTCTTTTTTATTTTTTGCGTTGGCGAATGGCTTCGTAAATCGCTACTCCAGCAGATACAGACACATTCAAACTTTCAATATTTCCAGCGAGAGGGATTTTGACTCGGTCATCGACCATGCCCATGATCTCTTGTGAAATTCCATCCTCTTCGGATCCCATGATTAACGCTACGGGGGAGGCAAAATCGCCTTCGTACATCAGCTTTTCAGTTTTCTCCGTGATCGCAATGAGAGATAATCCCATTTTTTGTAAATCTCGACAAGTGTAAAATAAGTTTTTCACCCGGGCCACA
>JBANGF010000156.1:0-4901 GCA_037975655.1 Bacteroidota bacterium
ACTTTGAAACCGATGCAATTCGCATCCAAGAGCGCTCCAACCAGCGCGAACATTCTTCTGCCCTTTACCTGAGTTCAAGCTTTGTCTTTGAATCTGCTGAAGAAGCCAGAGCCATGTTTGCCGAAGAAGTGCAAGGCAACATTTACTCCCGATACTCCAATCCCAACTCCTCAGACCTGATCGAGAAAGTATGCCGTGCCGAAGGCACGGAAGATGGCATTGCTACCGCTTCGGGGATGGCAGCCATGTTTGGAAGTATTGCTTCCTTACTGCAGCAAGGAGATCATATCTTGGCATCCCGTTCTTTGTTTGGCTCCACCCACCAGCTTCTCACCCGAGTATTTCCGAAATGGGGCATTACCTCCACCTATGGAGATATTTCCGACTATCAAAATTGGGACAAATTGCTGCAGCCCAATACGAAAATGCTTTTTCTAGAAACCCCCTCCAACCCAGGTTTGGAAATTATTGACTTGGAATGGGCAGGGAAATTTGCCGCTGCACACGGACTCATTTTGGTGGTAGACAATTGCTTTGCTACCCCCTACCTACAGCAGCCTGCCAAATGGGGAGCCCATCTCGTGACTCACAGTGCCACCAAATACATCGATGGACAAGGAAGAGTACTCGGAGGATTGATCCTAGGCAAGAAAGAGCTAATCAACGAAGTTCGTTTTTTTACCCGTCATACAGGCCCCTCCCTCTCCCCCTTCAATGCCTGGATCCTATCCAAAAGCATGGAGACATTAGCATTACGCATGGATCGCCACTGCGAGAATGCAGAAAAGGTAGCCAGCTACTTTGAAGGCAATGCCCAGCTTGATGCGGTCAATTATCCCTTTCTTCCTTCCCATGCTCAGCATGCCTTGGCACGAAAGCAAATGAAAGCAGGAGGAGGCATCATTACCTTGACTGTCAAAGGAGGACTAGCCAGAGCAAAACGCTTTATCGACCAGTTGCAGATGGTCTCCATCACACCCAACCTAGGGGATAGTCGCAGCATCGTCACCCATCCAGCATCCACCACGCACAGCAAGCTAAGTCCTGAAGAACGACTCAAGGTGGGAATTACGGATGGACTGATTCGGCTTTCCGTGGGCTTGGAACATTTTGAAGACATCATTCAAGATGTAGAACGGGCCTTGGAGCAATCTAAGTAAACAAAGTCTTAGCGCAAGGTATTCCGCAGGACCACAAAAGGTCTCCAGGGCCTGTTGGGAACTTGGTACAATTGATCAAAGGCAAAGGTCCCAATTACCAAATCCTCGTCTCCATCCAAATCCAAATCTCCTTTGGTCAGCGTGAGCCAATGGTCATCGAGTTGCTTATCCAGGGCAAAGGGAGTAAACATGAGGTCCTTTATTTGCTTAAAAAAGAGTAAGTTTTGTTTAGGGTTTTGTTTTTTGTCTGGAAAAAAAGAAATGACAAATAGATCTTTTTTTCCATCTAGATCAAAATCTCCGAGTTCTATCCCTGATGCTCCATGCATGGGGTAAAACCAGGCTTCTTCAAAAGTCCCCTCTAAATTGTAAGCAAAAACATGGACGCCATGGTACTTTTTTAAGATTTGACTTTGATCTGCATTGTCCCCATTGACTAGAATTATTTCTTTTTTTCCATCACCATCCAAATCCTCCCAACGAAAATCACTCGATCCAAAAGCGGGATGGAAGGCCAAGAGCTGCTTTTCCTTAAATTTTGATTTTCCATCATTTTCAAAAAGAAAAATCCCTTCTTTGGCTTGGGTCATCAGAGCGAGGATGTCTAAATCCCCATCTTGATCAAAGTCTACCGCCAATGTTCTTCTAGCACCTGGTTCACTTTTTAGGATCACTTCATTCCATTCTTTTCCTTTGCTGAGAAACAAACTGAGTTTTCCCAAATGATTCCCAAATTGGGAGACCAGGTAATCTCGATTCCCGTCCTGATTCCAATCACTAATTTCCATGTCTACAGGACGCATGAGTCGATTCAAGCGGGGAACTTCTTTCCATTGCCTTTTTTCCGAAGAAAAGTGAGAAAGCACTCCCAAGGAATCATTGGCAGGGTCCATCAATCCCATTGCTAGCAAATCAAAGGATTGATCGCTATTCCACTGAAGGTCCACTGGGGCTACAGCTGTTGGAATTGAGTCGCGAAGGGAAAATCCCTTTTTGGATTCTAGCCGATACAAGGATTTAAATCTATGCCCAAGGAGCAAATCTCCGGTTTGGGGATGAATGCTAAGTAGGGTGGTAAGGTTAGAACGAATCGTGGGAAATTCGGGTATTTCTAACCTAAAACCAGGAATACCTACTTTAGGTGCTTGTTTTGGATCTTGAGGTAAGGGGGATTCTGGGGCATTTTCTAAATAATAGGCTTCTAGCTTTTCCCAATTCTCTCGGGTGATGTAGGGTATTTTGGAATAAATGCCTTGAGGAACCCCCTCATCTTCAGGCAAAGCAGTTCCAAAATCCTCTTCCAAATACAAACCCATGCGCTTACGCATATCAGGCAGCAAGGTGGTCCAAGTCTTCTTATCCAAAATGCTTGGATCAGGCATCAGGTGACATGCTGCACAATATCCCTTGGCCAATTGCTCACCGGAAAGATTTAGATCGGACTGGGAAAGTTGGTAGAGACTGGGTGGAGGTTGCTTCCGCTCTGAAATCGGTTCACAAGCCCAAGCCATCACCATCACAAGACACCAAGCTAAGCGCATCATCGATTTAGAAAACAGATTTAAATTCGTGTACCAATTGAGGATCGATGCCAAAATTTAGGTTGAAATCTAAAGGGGTGCCTGAAAATGAAAGCCCTGGTTTGATAAATTGATTATCCGCTGGCTTAGCCAACTTGCAAGAGGCGTGCACCTCTTTCAGATAGCCTGATTCCTTCAATCTCGAAATATGAGCAGCCTTAAGCCCTCCACCCGGAAGGATAATGATTCGTTCTTGGGCTTGCTTTAAAAGAGCCATTACCTGATCCAATCCTTCGGTGAACGTATTTTTCCCTCCAGAAGTGAGTACACGTTGAAAGCCGAGTTGGATGATTTTTTCCAAGGAATCCGAAAGATCTGCCGATGCATCAAAGGCCCGATGAAAGGTGCACGGCCTGGATTCAGCGGCACGCAACAAGGATTCACAAGCAGCTTCATTGACCGAGCCCTGGGCATCTAAGGCCCCAAATACAAATCCATCTGCTCCCAAATCCCCCAAAAGTTGGATATCCTGCTTCATGACCAGCAACTCCTTGGAGGAATAGACAAAATTCCCTCCACGAGGTCGGATCATCACAAATATGGGCAGATCGATTTCACGCTTCAAAAAGCGGAGCATTCCTGCACTGGGCGTTTCTCCCCCTTCGGGAAAATTAGAACACAGTTCCAAGCGGTCAATACCGAGCTGTGCAGCCTCTAAAGAAGCCTGCAAATTGAATACGGGAGCCTCTAAGAGAATACTCATGCCTTAAAATAACTAGCCGCATCAATCAATACATTGCCAGACTCGGTGGCCTGGGCATAATTGAATCCCGGGTGAACAGCAAATGCACCTACTTCACCTTCCTTGTTGATGGCTAAAAAGCCTGCCTGGATGTCTTTGATGTTCTTGTTTTTGGCCACCAAACGGCGTACCGCCTCTTCACAGGCCTCTTGAGGAGTTCTCCCCTGACGCATTAGTTCTACTATTAAAAAACTGCCGCAAATTCGGATAATTGATTCTCCCAAGCCAGTCGCCGTAGCAGCACCCACCTCATCGTCCACAAATAGTCCAGCACCAATGATGGGGCTATCTCCTATCCTACCGTGCATCTTGTAAGCCAAGCCACTGGTAGTACAGCTTCCCGCCAATTTTCCTGAAGCATCCAATCCTATCATTCCAATGGTGTCGTGATTTTCGATATTGATAATCGGCTTGTATTGGCTAGTAACCTTCCATTTATCGTATTCCACCTGCGCTTTGGGACTTAACTTTTCCTTTTCCATCGGGAAGCCTTGTGCTAGGGCAAACTGACGTGCTCCCTCACCCGCTAGCATCACGTGTGGCGTTTTCTCCATCACTGCTCTGGCTAGCGAAATGGGATGTTTGACCTGTCGGACAAAAGCTACCGACCCACAAGACCCGTCTCCCAACATAATGGAAGCATCTAGGGTGGTAATCCCTTCCCGATCAGGCAAGCCTTGAAGTCCTACAGATAGGTTTTCTAGATCCAATTCGGTATTCCGAACCCCGGCTTCTACCGCATCTAAGAGACTACCCGTTTCTTTCAATTTGGCCCAGGCATCTGCATTGGCAGGAATTCCATGGTTCCAAGTTGAAAGGATAATCGGTTTAGTTCCTGCAGTTTTTTTGGCAGGAGCTGCTTGTGCCTCTAGGGTGGATAACCCAGGTATCAATAGGGCCGAACCCAACAAGGATTGTTTGATAAACTTTCTTCTTTGCGACATGGATTGTACTTTAGAATCTGGAAGACAAATTATCAAATTTGCTCCAAATTACCCCTTCCTTTTATCAAAACTCCCAAGAAATCCATGAGACCCTACATCCTGAAAGAAGCCAGCTGGAAATCACTCCAAACTTTTCGCTATGACCTTGCTATTTTGCCCTGGGGTGCTACTGAAGCACACAATTACCACCTCCCCTACGGTACAGACTGCTACGAAGCAGATGGGATAGCCGAGGAAGGAGCTAGAAAGGCTTGGGAAAGGGGAAACAAAGTTGTGGTCCTTCCTTGCATCCCTTTTGGCGTAAACACAGGACAATCCGATATCTACCTAGACATCAATCTCAATCCAAGCACCCAATTGATTATCCTGCAGGATATTGTCACGGTACTGGAAAGGCAAGGACTTAAGAAATTATTGATCTTGAATAGTCATGGAGGAAATAATTTTCAACCCATGCTGCGCGAACTCGGACTGA
>JBANGF010000159.1:0-6118 GCA_037975655.1 Bacteroidota bacterium
CAACCTATTCTGACCTGAGGAATCCCTTATTTTTACATCATGGAAATTCTCAACCCAAGCATCGCCGCAGAAGTAGCACATTACTTACTAGAAATTCAAGCCATCCGACTTCAGCCCGAAAAACCATTTACTTGGGCTTCAGGATGGAAATCACCCATTTACTGCGACAATAGACTTTCGCTCTCCTATCCTGCCATTCGAAATGCAATCAAAGGCAACCTCGTTCAGGCAGTCAAACAGTTCTTTCCAAGTGTAGAAGCCATCGCTGGTGTAGCAACTGCCGGTATCCCGCAGGGCGCCTTGCTTGCGGATCAAATCGAACTTCCCTTCATTTACGTACGATCCAAACCCAAGGGGCATGGCATGGAAAATATGATTGAAGGAAAAGTGGTCCCTAACCAGAAAGTTGTGGTCGTAGAGGATCTAGTGTCTACTGGCGGTAGCTCGCTCAAGGCAGTAGAAGACCTTCGAAACGCAGGCTTTGACGTATTGGGTATGGTGGCTATTTTCTCTTATGGATTTGAGGTCGCAGACAAAAATTTTGCAGCGGCTGGAGTCCCTTTGGTTTGCTTGAGCAACTACGATGCACTGCTCCCGCAGGCGGTAAAAGAAAACTACATCGATCAATCTACTCTAACTTCTCTTGCCGAATGGCGAAAAAACCCTAGTGGTTGGATGCAGTAAATTGTCAACGGCTAACGGTCCATGGTCGACAGCTCACTTAATAGAACTTCAAAAGTTTTTTTTGGTTAGCAGGAATTTAGAAAATGTGTTTACCACTAATAAAATTGAAAAAAGGCCTCTGAGTGGCCTTTTTTGCTTGGTTAGGGTTAATAATCTTCAGGATAACCGGTTATTTTAAAAACAAGATTTGAAGATTAGAAAAGTGAGCAGTGGACTATGGTCTGCGGACTGTTGACGATTACATTTCCTTAGGAAACCAGGTGGCGTACATGGGGTAATTTTTGGCTGTTCGCAAGATGACCTCCCGCATGTTGTCTCCAATATCTTTCACCTTCTTGGCGGGCATTCCTGCATAGACCGATCCCGCTTCCACTACAGTGCCCGCAAGTACCACTGCCCCCGCAGCAATGACTGCATCGGAGTGAACGATAGCTCCATCCATGACAATAGCCCCCATGCCTACTAGCACCCGGTCATGAATCGTACAGCCATGCACGATGGCGTTGTGCGCGATAGAAACCTGATTGCCTATGTAGGTTCCTGCCTGCTTGTAAGTGCAATGAATTACTGCTCCATCCTGAATGTTCGTATCGTCCCCTATTCGGATTTCATTCACGTCGCCACGGATGACCGCATTAAACCATATGGTACAGTTTTTTCCCAACTTCACATCGCCCACCAGGGTGGCGTTTGGAGCCAGCCAGCAGTTTTCTCCCATCTCGGGAGACAATCCATTTACTTCTAAAATACAAGCCATTGAGTTCTCGCTTTTTGCTTCGTTTGCAATTCTGTTGGGAAATTAAAACATTTCAAACAGTCCTGCTTCTTTTTAGTCAAATTCGGTGAATTTGAATTCCAAGGAATCCACAGGACACGCCCACCCCATGCTCAAAAAATAGTAGTTTAGGGTTGCAGAAAGAAAAATACTTTGCCCAGATCATTTCCTTCAGCTACCAATAGCCTAATCCCATGGAAAAAAGCTTATTCGACTTCCCCATCCGAAAAATAATTCATTTGGACATGGATGCCTTCTATGCCTCTGTAGAGCAATTGGATCACCCTGAATGGAGAGGAATGCCCCTCGTGGTGGGCGGCAATGAAAATCGTGGTGTCGTAGCAGCAGCAAGTTACGAGGCTAGAAAATTTGGAATTCACTCAGCCATGTCTTCAGCTTTGGCTTCAAAAAAATGCGCAAATCTAATTTTTGCAAAGCCTAGATTCGAGCGCTACAAGGAAATATCCCGTCAAATACAAGAGATCTTCTTCGAATATACTGACTTGGTGGAGCCCCTCTCCTTGGATGAAGCCTTTTTGGATGTCACTGAAAATAAGTTTGCTCTAGATTCTGCCGTACTCATCGCCACTGAAATTCGACAAAAAATCAAAGAAAAAACAGGCCTAAATGCCTCTGCAGGGATTTCTTACAATAAATTTTTAGCCAAAATTGCTTCAGACCTTAACAAGCCCAATGGGCAGGCAGTCATTCTTCCTGAAGAAGCTGAGGCCTTTCTTGAAAAATTGCCCATTGGGAAATTTTTTGGAATAGGGAAAGTGACGGCAGAAAAAATGCGTCAAGTAGGCATCCATTGCGGAAAAGACTTGAAAGAATATTCTCGGCAATACTTAGTCAAAAAATTTGGGAAGTCGGGGGAACAGTATTTCCATATCGTTCGTGGAATTCATCTTTCTCCGGTACAAGCACATCGGGAACGGAAATCTTTAAGTGCAGAGAATACCTTTGAAAAAGACCTCTTCTTGCCCCATGAATTGGAACAGCAATTGGATTTGATTTACCAGGAACTCCTTCGCCGGTTAAAAAAAACAGGGATTCAGGGCCGGACACTCACGCTAAAAATCAAGTACAACGACTTTTCACTCCAAACTCGGAGCAAGACATTGGAGCGGTTTCCAAATGAAGCAAAGATTTGGCAAGTTGCCTGCGAACTACTTCATCAAGATTCGCTAACCAAACCCATTCGACTGCTTGGACTAGGAGTCTCCAACTTTTTTGAAGAGGAGGACAGCGGGAATATCGCTGAACAATTACCCATTCCCTTTTAAAATCTAGCTTGAAAAAGGATAATAATCCTGACATTTTGTCTGTATTTTCTTAAATTTGCAAGCAATTACACTCCTTTTGCGTTGTAACTGAAATAAACCTCAAAATCTGAATTTCCGATTACGCATTCGATACAACCCCCATGGATCTGATCAAAGACATTGACATTTTATCCCCTGATGAAGCACAGGCCTGTGATTTCAAAACTACCGAAGAGCAAAGCACCGGTAAAGAAAAAAAGGTTTACATCGAAAGTTACGGGTGCCAGATGAATTTTTCGGATTCGGAAATTGTCGCGTCAATCATGAAAGAAAATGGCTATGACACCACTTCCGATGTAAAAAAAGCGGATGTCATCTTTCTCAATACCTGTTCGATTCGAGAAAAAGCAGAACAAACCGTTCGCAATCGACTAACCCATTTCAATGGACTGAAGCGACACAAACCCAGCATGACCATTGGAATACTAGGTTGCATGGCGGAGCGTCTAAAAGAAAAACTTTTGGAAGAGGAGAAAATTGTAGACCTCGTCGTAGGACCCGATGCCTACCGCGATCTCCCCAATTTGGTAGCAACTGCCGAAGACGGACTCAAAGCTATCAACACCTTTCTGTCAAGAGAAGAAACCTACGGAGACATCTCCCCTGTTCGTCTCAACTCGAATGGGGTCTCAGCATTTATCTCCATCATGCGTGGATGTGATAACATGTGTTCCTTCTGTGTGGTGCCCTTTACCCGAGGTAGAGAGCGAAGTAGAGATCCTGAATCCATTCTTGCTGAAGCAAGAGACCTTTGGAGCCAAGGGTACAAAGAAGTGACCCTACTGGGTCAGAATGTGGACTCCTACAAATGGTCACCAGAAGAAAACAACAAAGCACGGTTGAATAAAAAAGAGGGTAAAGTCACTGAGGTCATCACCTTTGCCAACCTATTGGAACAAGTGGCCCAGGTCAATCCGCTCTTGCGCGTGCGTTTTTCCACTTCCCACCCCAAAGACATTACAGACGAGGTATTGTTCACCATGAAAAAGTACAACAACATCTGTAATTACATCCACCTTCCCGTTCAGTCGGGCAATTCAAGAGTGCTCGAATTGATGAATAGAACCTACGATAGAGCCTGGTACATGGATCGGGTCCGTGCCATTCGAGAAATCTTGGGCGAAGAATGCGGGATATCTTCCGACATGATTGCTGGATTTTGCTCTGAAACGGAAGAAGAACACCAAGACACTTTAAGTCTCATGGACTTCGTGAAATACGATTTCTCCTACATGTTCTATTACTCCGAACGTCCTGGTACCCTTGCAGCTAAAAAATATGCAGACGATATCCCCTTAGAAACCAAGAAAAGAAGGTTGGCGGAAATCATCGAAAAGCAAAGCCAGATTTCTCATGATCGAAACCGTTTGGATCTTGGAAAGGAACAAATCATCCTGATTGAGGGTACCTCTAAAAAGTCTGCCAATGAATTAAGAGGCCGAAATTCCGCTAACAAGGTGGTGATCGTTCCTGAAAAAGGATTAAAACTTGGAGATTACGTGCGGGTGAAAATTACCGAGTGCTCTCCTGCCACTCTATTTGGGGAAGTACTGGAAATAAATCCTTCTGTCCTATGATTACGACGCCAGAAATTCAAAGTGTCAAGCTGCGATTTGGGATCATAGGCCATAGTCCCCTGCTCAATCATGCCATTCAGGTGGCCATGCAAGCAGCCCCTACAGAAATGACCGTGCTGATTACTGGAGAAAGTGGCAGCGGTAAGGAAAGTTTTTCAAAAATCATCCATTCCCTATCGCTACGCAAGCATGGTAAATTCATTGCGATCAACTGCGGCGCCATTCCGGAAGGCACCATCGATTCCGAATTATTTGGTCACGAAAAAGGTTCTTTCACAGGTGCCCATGAGGCTAGAAAGGGGTATTTTGAAGTCACAGATGGGGGTTCAATTTTCTTGGATGAAATTGGCGAGATGCCTTTGGGCACTCAGGCTAGGCTTCTTCGGGTATTAGAAAATGGGGAATTCATCAAAGTAGGCTCCTCCAAAGTGCAGAAAACCAACGTGCGCGTGATCACGGCCACCAATGTTAACTTGATCAAGGCAGTAGAAAAGGGAAAATTCCGAGAAGACCTTTATTACCGACTGAATACAGTACCCATTTTTGTTCCCCCACTTCGGGAGCGCGGCGAGGATATGTTGCTGCTGTTTCGAAAGTTTACCGGTGATTTTTCAGAAAAATACCATGTTAAGCCCATTACCTTAGATGTTGCCGCTCAGGAAGTATTGCTTCGCTATCCATTTCCTGGCAATATTCGTCAACTAAAAAATATAGCAGAACAAGTTTCGCTATTAGAAGAAACCCGTGAGGTAGATGCACTAACCTTGTCGCGCTACCTACCTGAAGCGACTACACGATTGCCCTTAGCATTTAAAGGAGGGGCTTCAGAATCCATGGATTTTTCGGAACGAGACATCTTATACAAAGTCCTTTTTGACATGAAAAAGGACATGAATGAATTAAAAAAACTCATTCTCGAATCTTACCAAAGTGGAGGGATAAATTCCTCTTTGATGCAAAAGCATCAGGGGCTTTTTGAAGATATGGACGCCAACATTGTACCAAAGGAAGTTCCTGAGACACAATCCCAGTTTACCATGCCTTTAATGCTGGAGTCAAAAAGCGAAGAGGCGTCACTAGATCAGGATTACGAAGAAGATGTAATTGAAGATATTTTGCATGAAGAGGACGATAATTCACTTTCCCTAGAAAGGAAGGAAAAAGAAATGATTTTAAAGGCGCTTCGAAAGCACAACAACAAACGAAAGTATGCGGCCAATGACCTCGGAATATCCGAACGAACGCTCTATCGAAAAATCAAACAATATGATATTGAATAGATCTTGGCTGCTTTTGCTCCTGCTTTCCGTTGGACTGTCTGCTTGCTCTGTAAAGTACAGTTTTACAGGCACTAACATCAATTACGAACTCGTGAAAACCTTTTCGGTGGAGAATTTTTTCAACGACTCTGGGAGTGGTCCTGCAAACATGGAACAACGATTTACCGAAGCATTGAAAGAATATTACCAGCGAAATACCCAACTGGAACTTGTTCGAAAAAATGGAGATTTACAGTTTTCCGGCTCCATAGTCCGCTACTCCTTATCCCCACAGGCGGTGGTATCTTCTGGGGATCCGAATCTTCCCGATCGTGCAGGACAAATGCGATTGACAATTGCCGTTGAGGTTGAGTATGTCAATTTGAGTAATGAAGAAGAAAACAAAAAGCAGACCTTTACCTTCTTTCAAGACTATGACCCAAGAACGACTACCTTACTGGATGTAGAAAGTCAATTGGTAGAAGACATATTCGAAAC
>JBANGF010000167.1:0-3796 GCA_037975655.1 Bacteroidota bacterium
GCCGAAGGTAAAATGGATAGTTTGACGCAGCTCTTGCTTTCTAAAAGAGATGAAATTGCCAAAACTTTATCCTTAAAGCTCACCAAAGATTACAGTCCCGAACAAATCAAGGCTTATGCCGAACTAGGAGGCACTCCTCACTTGGATTTTGAATACACCGTCTTCGGTCAGGTGATACAAGGTTTGGAGGTAGTTGATAAAATTGCCGCTGAAAAGACTGCACGAGAGGTTCCCATCGACCCCGTAATGATGAAGGTGACCGTTGAAAAAATGTCACGAAAGAAAATCGAGAAAGACTTTGGCTATGTCTATCCAGTCGTCCAATAAACCAAAAATCTTAATCACAGGAGCCAATGGCTTGCTGGGTCAGAAACTGGTAGAGCAGTTGGTGGCACAAGGAAATTTTGCTGTGATTGCTACGGGTAGAGGTGCCTGCAGACTCTCGGGTGGAGGGTTTACTTACCAGAGTTTGGATATTGAAAATGAGCAGGAGGTAGAGTCAGTTTTGTTACAGCTCCGTCCGGATGTCCTGATTCATGGAGCTGCCATGACCCATGTGGATGATTGTGAAAAAAATCAGGAGGGCTGTTATCGAGCCAATGTGCTCGCAACTTCCTATCTAGTTCGAGCGGCAGAAAATATTAGAAGTCACTTTATTTTTGTGTCTACAGATTTTATTTTTTCTGGGGAGGATGGACAAAATCCTTACACCGAGGATGCGCTGCCTAATCCTGTCAATTATTATGGCCAAACGAAGTTGGAGGGGGAAGATCTCCTCAGGCGCTCGTCCTTAAAATGGGCGATTGCGCGGACAGTCTTGGTTTATGGTCTTGCCAATGATTTGAGTAGATCCAACATCATTCTCTGGGTAAAGTCCTCCTTGGAAGCGGGCAAGCAAATTCAAGTGGTGGATGATCAGGTGCGGACCCCAACCTTGGCAGAGGATTTGGCTGCAGGTTGTATTTTGATTGCCGAGCAAGGTGCCACGGGTGTGTTTAACATCTCAGGATCGGAGTTGTTGACTCCATACGACATGGCCATGCAGACGGCTGATTTTTTCGGCTTAAACAAGGAGTTGATTGTTCGTACGGACTCTACCCGTTTTACGCAGCCAGCGCGTAGACCGATGAAGACTGGATTTATCATCCAAAAGGCAATCCATCAGCTCGGATATCGTCCTAAAACTTTCATGGAAGGGATCGGTATTTTGGCAAAACAAATTGCCATCGCCTCTTCTTAATTTAGGCACAGCTTTGAATCATTTAATTCAGAATTAAGTAATGTTTTTCAATCCTTCTTGACCTTATTTTAGGACTGAGGAACTATTGGTTTAAAAAAACGTACACTAAACTTCTACTTACTTCGTTTTGGCAGAAGAATTGTATGCGGTGTGGTAGTACTTTGATTTTCCAACTAAAACTGAAGGACCATGAAAAAGCTAGTATTAATTGTCTTAGTTACCCTGAGCTCACTCTCCCTGTATGCCCAAAAGAATGGAGTAGGCATCAAAGCGGGATTGAGTAGTACGCAAGTAGATTTCAAAAGTGAGCAATTTGTACCCAGCGATGCACAGATGGGGTACCATTTGGGGGTATTTGCACGATTTGGAGGGGTTGGTTTTTTTGTACAGCCTGAGGTATTGTTTACACAAACTAGCGGAAAATTTAAGCTTGAACTGCCTCCAGTAAGCAGTATTTCTTCCACTCAATATGAAGCTAAATTTAACCGCCTGGATGTGCCCTTAATGGCTGGATTTAGAATGTTTAAGGTAATTCGAATCATGGCAGGTCCTATTGCAAGTTTTAACATTGACTCTTCTTTGAAGGATGCGGGTACTACTATACAAAACATCGACTTTAAAAAAGCAACTCTAGGCTATCAAACTGGGGTCGGAGTGGATCTAGGCAATCTGACGTTTGAAGGAAAATACGAAGGAGGTTTGAGTAGATTCACGGAGAATGTGGGTTCCTACACCGCGGACAATCGCCTCAACCAATGGGTTCTTTCGGTAGGGATAAAACTATTCTAACCTTAAAACCCTAAAAATAAGGCGAGTTTCAATCCATAAAAAAGCCCTTCCAAATTCAATTTTGGAAGGGCTTTTATCTAAATAAGGGTTTTACTTTTTCTCCATCACTAGGGGAGCTGGTGTCGCCCATTGGTGGATTGGCTTTAGATCCACTACATAGACGCTTCGACCATGTGTACCAATTACCAGGTGGTTTTCACGCTCTTGAATGACCATGTCGTAAATGGCTACGTTCGGTATTTGGCCTTGGAATAGGTTCCAGTTTTTTCCTGTATCCAAACTTACATACAAGCCATGATCGGTTCCCAAATACAGGATATTGGGCATTTTTGGATCCTCAATGAGGATATTCACTGACTCATTGGGTAGGTTGGAAGCGATGGACGTCCAAGTCTTGCCATAGTCCTCGCTTTTGTAGACAAAGGCAGTAAACTCATCGTATCTGTAACCATTGAGCGTAATGTAGACTAGCCCCTCTTTCGAAGCCGAAGGAGAAATACTACTCACCCAGCGATCCTGAGGAAGTCCAGCATTTAAACTCGTCCAGCTGCCTCCATTGTTGCGCGTTACCCAAACATTGCCGTCATCCGAACCCGCATAAAGAGTCCCAAATTCCAAAGTAGATTCTTCCACTACAGTCAGGGTAGCGAAAGGCACATTTCCACTTTTTTGATTTTTGGTTAGATCTGGTGAGATCGTAGTCCAAGTATTGCCTTGATCAAGCGATTGGTACACGTACTGCGAACCCATGTAGACGATGTCTTGGTTGTGGTAGCTCAACTCCGCCGGAGTTCTCCAGTTCCAACGGTTTGGAGCTTTTCCGATGTCGTGGCCTGGGGTAATGCGCTTACGCTCATTCGTCTTTTTGTTGATGCGGACGTAGTTTCCAAACTGGGATCCGGTGTACACGATGTCATTGTTGCGCGTATCCACAGCCACGACCATGCCATCACCTCCATAAAGCGACTCCCAAGGATCTTCAGGAGCATTGGTGGACTTGCCATACCATACTCCATTGTCTTGCATGCCACCATAGATGTTGTATGGTGTGGCATTGTCTACCATGATGGAATAAAACTGAGAGATGGGCATTTGGGTATTCAAGTGATCCCAACGAGATCCTCCACCGTAGCTTCTGTACAAACCGCCATCGTTACCGAGTAGGATATGTTTGGAATCTTTAGGATTGATCCACATCGCTTGGTGATCCGAGTGTGGTCTTCCAATGGAGTCGGTTCGGGAAAAATTCTTGCCTCCATCTCGTGAAACCAATAGCGGTACACCCAGTACAAAAACTTCATTTTCGTCGCTGGTGCTGACACGAATTTCTCCAAACCAATAGCCGTAGGTATTGTACAATTGGGTGATGTCTGATTCAGATACTAGGGTCCAGTTTTTGCCACTATCTGTAGATCGGTAGACCTCAGCCCCTTTGATCGGTGCACCAAACATGGCGGCATTTGCATCTACTGCGCCTCCTAGGTAGTTCGCTATTTGGGTAGTGGTGATTTTACCGGTTTTTAATTGTCGCTTCAGTTCTGCAGGGGTGTATTTGCTTGCAAACTGGTTTCTGCGAAGAAAAGACTCCAATTTCTTGTCTTCTAAGGCCAAGGCCTGATCCAAGGTCATGCTGGCAAAATCTTCCAACTTCAAAGGGTTCTCTTCCTGCTGTGCATTGCCACGCTGTCTTGGAGCAGGAGCTGGCTTGTTTGATTTTCCTTGGTTGTCCAAAAGGGCATAGACCACTTCTGGACTGGAAAGGCTAAA
>JBANGF010000231.1:0-15547 GCA_037975655.1 Bacteroidota bacterium
CCAAGTTTCAGCAGGATCCACACTTCAAAGACCACCTCCTATTTCATGAATACTTCCATGGAGATAGTGGAAAAGGCCTAGGTGCATCTCACCAAACAGGTTGGACAGCATTGGTCGCAGAAATGATTCACTCCTATTACCAGCCTACCCCTAGCCACCACGATGACTCTTCTCCCCTATTTAGAAGTTAATCGGATCGAAGCGGGCTGCGATGAAGTGGGCAGAGGATGCCTAGCAGGTCCAGTAGTGGCTGCAGCCGTGATTTTACCTGCAGACTACCAAAACCCATGGATTCAGGATTCAAAAAAATTGAGTAAGCATACTCGAGAAGAACTCATTCAAGAAATCAAAGAGGCTGCACTTGGATGGGCAATAGCAGAAGCGAGCGTAGCGGAAATAGATCAAATCAATATCCTTCACGCCTCCTTTCTTGCCATGGAACGTGCCATTCAGCAACTTCCGCAGGCACCTGAACACTTACTGATTGATGGTAATCGATGGAAGTCTACCCTGCCCTATCCCTACACCTGTGTCATTAAAGGAGACGGGAAATTTGCGTCGATTGCGGCAGCATCCATCTTAGCCAAGGTGTATCGAGACGACTTGATGGAACAACTAGCACAAGACTTTCCACACTACGGCTGGGAAAAAAATGCAGGTTATCCCACAAAAAAGCATCGAGAGGGCATCCAATCCCATGGCAGCTGCAGCTGGCATCGAAAAAGTTTTCAACTCCTTTCTCCCCAACTGTCCTTAGGACTAGAATAACATTTTTTCCTTAGGCCATTTCCTTGAGTTCGCCCACCACCTTGGTGATGGTCTGCTTCGCATCTCCAAAGAGCATGAGGCAGTTGGGATACCCAAACAACTCATTTTCCACTCCAGCATAGCCTTTACCCATGCTTCGCTTGGATACAATTACGGTCCGTGCCTTGTCTACATTGAGAATAGGCATTCCATAAATCGGACTCTCTGGATTGGTTCGGGCGGCAGGATTGACCACGTCATTGGCCCCTACCACAAAAACCAAATCAGTATTTGAAAAATCCTCGTTGATGTCGTCCATCTCAATCAGCTTGTCGTAGGAGATATTGGCCTCAGCAAGCAACACGTTCATATGGCCAGGCATACGTCCTGCCACGGGATGAATGGCAAATCGGAAATTGATATTTCGCTTTTCACACTGCTCCATCAATTCTCGGATCACGTGCTGTGCTTGGGCCACAGCCATGCCATAGCCTGGCACCACTATCACCGAAGATGCGGAATCAAATAGCATGGCCGTTTCCTCCACGCCAATTTCCTTAACCACTACTGCAGGACCATCTGCTCCACCTGTAGCCACAGTTTGTCCAAATCCACCCAGCAAAACATTGACCAAAGAACGGTTCATGGCCTTGCACATGATCTGTGTGAGAATAATCCCAGAAGCGCCAACCAAGGAGCCTGCCACGATCAAGACATTGTTGTTCAGAATAAAACCAGTTGCGCAAGCCGCCATCCCGGAGTAAGAATTGAGCAAGGAAATCACCACCGGCATGTCTGCACCTCCAATGGGAATCACAGTCAATATCCCGAGTAGCAAAGCAATC
Organism: Bacteroidota bacterium; assembly: GCA_037975655.1. Lineage (GTDB taxonomy): Bacteria > Bacteroidota > Bacteroidia > Cytophagales > Cyclobacteriaceae > Algoriphagus. The sequence continues at coordinate 1,593 of JBANGF010000231.1, forward strand.
ACAATCAAAATGACCATGAAAGTGATCTGGGTTGGATCCAAAAACACCAGCACAGAAGCCGCTACAAAAGCGACGAGCAAGAGTAGATTCAAGAGGTGCTGCCCTGAAAAGGTGATGGGCTGCCCAGATACTTTTCCGTCCAGTTTGAGGTAAGCCACCATGGATCCGGTAAAGGTAACCCCACCGATCAATAAGGACACGACAATACTGGTCAAGTTCACCGCATCCAAGGAGGCTAGATTGGTCTCGCTCTTGAGGTAATAATCGGACAAGGCCACGGCAAAGGAAGCCAATCCACCAAACCCATTGAAAAGGGCTACCATCTCTGGAATCTTGGTCATTGGCACCTTGTAGGCATAGTAAAGTCCAATTGCAGAACCAATCAACACACAAACTCCGATTTCAAGAAGGGTAAGGATATTTAGCGTCAATAGGGTAGCGACGATGGCAATGAGCATACCGACAGCGGAAACAAAATTGCCTTTACGGGCATCTTTAGTTTTTCCCAAGTATTTGATGCCTAGAATAAATAGCACAGAGGCTACCAAGTAGGCAAGTTGAATTCCCGTGTTCATTTCTTCTTAAACATTTTAAGCATGCGATCGGTCACAGCGTAGCCGCCAACCACATTGATGGTAGCCAAAACCAAGGCAATCATGCCCAGCCATTTGCTCAGGGTGGTATAGCCCAATTCATTGCAAGCCATCAAAGCGCCCACAATGGTGATCCCTGAAATGGCATTTGACCCAGACATCAGGGGTGTGTGCAAAGTAGGTGGTACTTTGGAAATGAGTTCAAACCCCAGGTAACTCGCCAAGACAAGAACATAGATCAGAACAATAAGCGCTGAAATAGACATAGGTTATGTTTTAATTAGAAAGTAATTGCTTTGTAAATGCATGCACCAATTCCCCTTGATGGGTAATCAGCACACCTTTTGTAATCTCATCCTCTAGATCAAGGGTCAACCCGGTTTCGTTTGCCAAGTGGAAAGCCAGGGTACTGATGTTGGTTGCATAAAGTTGACTGGCATTGACAGGCAATAACGAGGGAAGATTAGACTCACCCACCAAAGTAACGCCATGCTTCACTACTGTCGCATTTTTCTCCGAGATTGCACAGTTGCCTCCAGATTCCACAGCCATGTCCACGATTACCGAACCGGCCTTCATGCTTTTGACCATCTCTTCGGTTACCAGAATTGGGGATTTTTTACCCATCACCAAGGCTGTTGTAATCACCAAGTCCGCTTCTTTGATTTTCTCGCGAATGAGTTGCTGTTGTTTTTCTAAGTATTCAGCGGACACTTCACGGGCATAGCCGCCTTCGGTTTTCACCCCTTCTGCACCTTCAACGCTTAAAAATCTTCCTCCCAGGGACTCAACTTGTTCCTTGGTCTCGGGTCGCACATCGGTACACTCCACCACTGCTCCTAGCCTTTTGGCAGTAGCAATGGCCTGCAATCCCGCCACCCCTGCACCAAAAATCAAAACACGGGCTGGTGTGATCGTCCCAGAGGCCGTCATCAACAAGGGAAATATTTTTCCCAGGTGATTGGCTCCCAGTAGTACCGCCTTGTAACCCGCCAAGTTTGCCTGAGAGGACAAAGCGTCCATCTTTTGGGCCCTAGAGATGCGGGGAACTGCATCCATGGAAAAGGAGCTGATGCGCTTGGCATTGAAAGCCGCCAGTACTTCCGGATGCTGATAAGCATACATGTAGGAAATGGATGCCGCCCCTTCTTTCATTTGTGCTATCTCCTGAAGTGTTGGTAAATTGACCTTAAGTACTAAGTCCGCCCCTAAGGCTTCTTTAGCAGTACCAATCGTGGCTCCCGCAGCTTCAAAGTCCTGATTCGAAAAAAATGACTTTTCTCCAGCCCCAGACTCCACCACAACAGTAAACCCTTTCTTTCGAACCAATTTTACTACCTCGGGGCTTAAAGCCACGCGGTTTTCATATTCCTTAGTTTCTTTTACTACACCGATGATCATGGATTGGAAAGTCGCTTATTTAAATTGATGTTTTTTGCTGACCGGTACTTTATTCTAAAGTTGTTGAACAACTAACAGCATTCAAAGAAAGATTGTTTTTCAGAGTCTGATAACTAAAGAACGAAAACTTTAAGCGAGATTAAAATACAAAATGTTATTTTATTCAGAGGAGTTGAATTGTTTTCGACTAGAAATTAGGAAACGCTGCCTTTTCAGAAATTGACTGCATGGGTAACACGGGATTTTTTTTGCCTTTTTCTTTGCTTTCCCAAAAATCAAGAGCAACTTGGGAAAGAATGAAAGGCAAAAATAAAGACCTTTTTTTGTGAAGATACCTGGTGGAACTCACTGAAATGTATCCGCACTTTCACCCTTTTCCTAGTCCATTTTCAAAAACCCATGAAAAAACCAGAATCTAAGCCCTCCGGACAATCGCGGAGAGAATTCATCAAAAACGCAGCCATTGCGTCTTCCTTTTTTATTGTCCCGAGACATGTACTAGGTGGAATTGGCTTTACCTCGCCTTCTGACCAGCTCGTTTTGGCCGCTATTGGAGCAGGGGGAAAAGGAAAAAGTGATATTTTAAATGCCTCGGTCAATGGTAGAGAGCGTGTAGTAGCCTTGTGTGATGTGGATTTTTCAGGTTCCGCCAAGGATTCAGTAGCCAACTTCCCGAAAGCCAAGTTGTTTGCGGATTACCGCAAAATGCTCGAAGAGATGAAAGAGATTGATGCGGTCACCATCTCTACACCAGATCACGTGCATGGTCCTGCGGCCAAGTTTTGTATGGAGCGAGGCAAGCACGTCTATGTGCAAAAGCCCATGACCCACAACATCCGGGAGGCGCGTCTACTCACGCAACTCGCACGAGACAAAAAAGTGGTGACCCAAATGGGTAACCAAGGAGCCTCCAACCCGCTGATGGATATGATCAAAGGCTGGATGGATTCCGATAAAATCGGTAAAGTATCCAAAGTACAGATCTGGACTAACCGCCCCGTATGGCCTCAAGGGGGTGCTTTTCCGAAGCCGGATCCAAGCAACAAGCCTTCTGAAATGGAATGGGACCTTTGGCTAGGTCCTGCCCCAGAAATTCCATTTACTCCCAACTTGCACCCCTTCAACTGGAGAGGTTGGTGGGATTACGGTACAGGAGCATTGGGAGATGTAGGATGCCATTTGATGGATATCCCCTTCCGTATGCTAGGCCTACACTACCCGCTCGATGCAGAATGTTCGGTAGGATCGGTGTATTCCCAGATGTGGACTCCAGACTACCATCCAGACGGATGCCCTGCCTCCTCCTTTATCACCCTTCATTACGGCGCAACCGCCAAGAATGCAGTTCCTCTTGAAATGACCTGGATGGATGGGGGAATTCGCCCTTCTCACCCAGATATCATTCCTGCAGACCACGACTTGGGTGGAGCCAATTCCGCCAATGGTGTCATGATGATCGGAGAAAAAGGAATTATCACCCACAACATCAACGACAGTTCCCCACTAATGCCGAAGTTGTATCTCTACGATGGAACTCAGGAATTTGGCCCAGACCGCTTGGAGAGCACCGAACCTGAATATGGTCACCAACGCAAGTGGGTGGATGCCTGCAAGGCTGGCTTTGGTTCCAAAGAACACCAAGGCCTCACCTCCTCATTCGATTATGCTGGCCCAATGACAGAAACTGTGCTTATGGGCAATTTGGCAATCCGAAGTTTTATGCTCAGAAAACCAAACAGCAAAGGGCAGCAAGAATTTTTTGGCCGTAGAAAGTTGCTTTGGGACGGTGAAAATATGCGAATCACCAACCTGGAGGAAGCCAACCAGTTTGTTGGACGTACCTACAGAGCAGGTTTTGAAGTATAATCGAACTCGATTCAACCCAACCGTGAGGCTAGCCCTCACGGTTTTTTTATGACCAATCTTAAAATTTGATTTGTTAAATCGCATCCATGAAGGCCTTACTCTATGAATCCTTTGGGCAAGCCCCACAAGTCACCCAGGTACCTGACCCAGAGACGCCCGCACAAGGCATTCTACTTGAAGTAAAGGCCTCTGGAATTTGCCGTAGTGACTGGCATGGCTGGAAGGGTCATGATCCCGATATCCAACTTCCTCATGTGCCGGGCCATGAGTTTGCAGGAGTCATTATCGAGGTAGGCAAAGGGGTAAAAAACTGGAAAATTGGCGATCGGGTAACGGTCCCATTTGTGTGTGCCTGCGGCACCTGCCCGAGCTGCAATAGCGGCAACCAGCAGATCTGCGACGATCAATATCAGCCTGGATTTACCCATTGGGGATCCTTTGCGCAGCATGTAGCCGTACATCGCGCCGACACGAACTTGGTGCGGATACCCGAATCAGTAAGTTTTGAAGTGGCTGCCAGCCTAGGCTGCAGATTTGCCACTTCCTTTCGTGGGGTAGTCGCTCAAGGCAAAGTCAGCGGTGGGCAATGGGTAGCTGTGCATGGCTGTGGAGGTGTGGGACTTTCTGCCATCCTTATCGCAACAGCACTTGGTGCTACGGTGATCGCAGTAGATATCCAAGACGATAAATTAGCACTAGCCAAGGCTGCTGGTGCACAGTACCTGGTCAATACAACAAAGGTAGGGGACGTCGCGTTTACCATTCAGGAATTGAGCAAAGGCGGAGTACATGTTTCCATAGATGCGCTAGGAAGCAAAGTGACCTGCTACAACTCAGTGGCGAGTTTGCGTAAGCGAGGAAAGCACATTCAAATTGGACTGCTTGCAGGCTCTGAAACGAATCCTCCGATCCCCATGCATTTGGTGATTGCAAAAGAACTTGAAATTTTGGGAAGCCATGGCATGCAAGCACATGCTTACCCTGAATTGATGCAACTCATTCTGGATGGAAAAATGGAACCAGAAAAATTGATTGGACGAAGAATAAACTTGGAAGACGCTGTAGAAACACTGATGCGGATGGATACTTTCGAAGAAAATGGCATGGTCCTTATCAATCAATTTTAATTCGATATGAAAAAGAATACAAGACGTTGGTTTATTCAATCCGTAGCCGGATTACTTCTCACCGGTACAGGGTTGTCGATTTGCATTCATGCCGGAGTGGAAAAATTGGGAGGAGAGTTATGGTTCTGGACAGGGACCCTCGGTTTGGTTATTTTTCAAGCGGGCCTCTGCTTGGTGATTGATGGAGTGCGGTACCGATAAGCAGTAGTTCAAAAAAGGCTAATTTCTTTTCGCTGGCTTAGGCATTTACTCGCTTTAAATTACTCAAGATACAGTAGCGTATTTTTACATTTATTGCAGTTTTTCACTATATTGAATACTGAATTAAACCATTTGTACCATTTTTTATCTAACCGCAAAACCAAACGCAAATGATCAAGAAAATTACTTTCGCCCTAGTGGTCCTCTTAGTGGCCATACAGTTTGTTCCCATGGAAAAAAACGATTCCGGAACCAACGATTTTGACATTACCAAAAATTACCAAGTTCCCGAGCATGTCGCGACAATTATGAAAGGGGCTTGCAACGATTGTCATACTAACACTACCAAATACCCTTGGTACAGCAACATTCAACCCGTGGGCTTTTGGCTCAACCACCACACCAACGATGGGAAAGGACATTTGAATTTTTCTGAGTTTACCTCTCTTCCCCTTCGGGTACAAAATCATAAGTTTGAAGAGATCATCGAAATGGTGGAATCTGGGGAAATGCCCCTACCTTCCTATACCTACCTAGGTCTGCATCCCGAAGCCAACCTTTCGGAGGAGGATCGTAAAGCAGTGGTGGACTGGGCCAAGGAACAGATGGCCCTACTTGCAGCTACCTATCCGGCCGACAGTTTAAAGATGAAGCCCAGACCAACTCCTGCTCAATAAAGAATTTACGTTTAACTAGACTGGGATCGAATACCTCTCAGTCTATTTTTTTAACCCCTCTACCATGAATAAATTTACAGATACCGAAGTTCGATGGGGAGTATTGGGCGTGGGCAAGGTATGTGAATTGAAGTCTGCACCCGCTATGAACACCATCCCGAATTCTCGGCTGGTAGCGGTCATGCGTAGGGATGCGGAGAAGGCCAAAGACTATGCAGCGCGTCATGAGGTGTCCAAATGGTACAGCAGCGCTGCAGATCTTATCCAAGACCCAGAGGTGAATGCTATTTACATTGCCACGCCTCCACACGTGCACCTGGAACTCACCCAACTGGCAGCAGCAGCGGGAAAGCCCGTGTATGTAGAAAAACCCATGGCCCGTACCCATGCGGAATGCCTGCAAATGATTCAAGCCTGTGAACAGGCAAGCGTTCCTTTATTTGTGGCCTACTACCGACGAAAGTTGCCCCATTTTTTGAAAATTAAGGAACTGCTTGATCAAGGAGAGATTGGAGCCATTCGGACAGTCCACATCAACCTGAAACAAGTCCTTACACCCAACTTAGTGAGCAGTTCAGCAGAAAACTGGCGGGTGATTCCTGAAATCGCAGGTGGAGGATACTTTTATGACCTGGCCTCACACCAACTGGATTTGCTGGACTTCTTATTCGGTAAAATCACGCATGCATCTGGCTTCTCTACCAACCAAGCGAAGGCTTACCCTGCAGAAGACTTGGTGACGGGAACTTTTGTCTTTGAAAATGGGGTATTGGGTACTGGAAGCTGGTGCTTTACCACCTCCTCCGCCTCGGAAATTGATGAAATTGTAATTGACGGCTCCAAGGGTCAACTTCGCTTTGCAACTTTTGGAGAAGGAGCATTTACCCTACTTCGGCCCAATCAAAATCCACTTCATTTTCACCTGGAACTTCCCCATCACATTCAACGTCCATTGATCCAAAGTATCGTGGAAGAATTACTCGGTAAAGGAAGTTGTCCAAGTACCGGAATTACCGCTGCACGTACCAATTGGGTAATGGAAGAATTGGTCAAAAAACGCATCTAATTCAAGAATTAAACTAAACCAAGCAAGCCATGGGGAAAAATCCAATTACCATCGAAAACTATCTGGATAGCCACTACATCCACCGAAGTAATTGGCTGCGAGCGGCTGTATTGGGGGCCAATGATGGGATCATTTCCATTTCCAGCCTTGCTATTGGTATTACTACTGCCAGCACCTTAAAGGAGCCCATCCTCTTGGCTACAGTAGCAGGACTGGTGGCGGGAGCCTTGTCCATGGCAGCAGGGGAATACGTGTCGGTCAGTTCACAAACCGACACCGAAAAGGCTGACATATCCCGGGAAAAAGAAGAGCTAAAACAAATGCCCAAGGAAGAACTGGAAATCTTAGTTCAAATCTATGAAAAGCGGGGACTGAAAAAAGAAACAGCAAGGCAAGTCGCCATCGAACTCACCGAAAAAGATGCCTTGGGTACGCATATCCGTGATGAATTGGGCATCAACGAACTGAGTCAAGCGAAGCCCATCCAAGCCGCGATTGCATCAGGTGCTTCCTTTACGGTAGGTGGATTGCTTCCCTTGGGGATTGTACTCTTGGCGCCCCTGAGCAGTATGGAATATTGGCTCTATGGCTTTACCCTTATTTTTTTGGCTATTCTAGGCGTTACTTCAGCCAAAATTGGGGGGTCCAGCATCCCAAAAGCAATTGCTAGAATTGCTATTTGGGGAACCTTGGCGATGGGAATATCTGGACTCGTCGGCTATTTGTTTGGAGTGAATGTGTAACTCAAAAGTCACAATACCTAATCCGAATCCAGAAATATAAATCACTTCGCTGCAAGATTAACTTTTCAGCCTTCAATTCCTTTAAATCACACTACATTATTTCACCTTTTTCTTAGATTTAGGATTCACAATTACTCCTTCCTAATGAAACGGATTTTTCTTGTTCTAATTCTTCTTAGTTCGCTTACTGCGAATGCCCAGACCTTCGACTCTTCCCTTCCCCTCAAATACCGAAACATAGGTCCTTTCCGTGGTGGAAGGTCAGTGACAGCAGCAGGGGTAGTTCAAGACCCACTGACCTATTACTTTGGAACCACTGGGGGCGGTCTTTGGAAAACGAGTGATGCAGGCCAACATTGGGAGAATATTTCCGACGGTTTTTTTACTACCAGTTCCGTAGGTGCTGTGGCTGTGGCTGAAAGCAATCCAAATATTGTGTACGTAGGTATGGGAGAACATGCGCCTCGAGGCGTGATGACGAGTTACGGAGATGGTGTATACAAATCCACAGATGCAGGCAAAACCTGGAAGAAGTTAGGATTGGAAAAAACCCAACACATTTCACGTATTCAAATCCACCCGACCGATCCCAATACCGTGTATGTGGCAGCTCAGGGTGCCTTGCATGCCCCCACTGAAGATCGAGGCATCTACAAAACAATAGATGGCGGATTGACCTGGGAAAAAGTGCTTTTTGTGGACACCTTCACTGGCGCCGTGGAACTATCCATGGACATGAACTTCCCCGAAATCCTCTATGCTGCGATGTGGGAACACCAGCGCTTTCCTTGGCAGGTAAAATCAGGAGGTCCAGGTTCGGGATTATATAAATCCACCGATGCTGGCAAAACATGGAAAAAAATCCACAAAGGACTTCCAGAAGAGAAAGGAAAAATGGCTATTTCCGTGTCCAGAGCAAATTCCAACAAGGTCTACGCCTTGATTGAAAGCAATACCGAGAAGGATTTGGGAGGATTATTTTTGTCAGAAGATGCTGGGGAAAGCTGGACACTGATCAACAAAAGTAACCGATTGACGCAACGCGCTTGGTACTACATCGAGGTCTTTGCCGATCCAGTCAATGAGCACAAGGTCTATGTGCAAAGTGCGCCATTTCTGGTGTCCATTGATGGGGGAAAAACCTTTGAAGACATCAATGGACCTCACGGCGACTACCATGACCTATGGATCAACCCCAAGAATCCAAACAACCTCATCCTGGCTGACGATGGAGGCGGGTCCATTTCCTTCAACGGCGGCAAAAGCTGGTCTACCCAAAGCAACATGCCTACGGCACAGTTTTACCGAATCAATGTAGACAATCAGTTCCCTTACCGTATCTACGGTGGCCAACAGGACAATACCTCGGTGGTGATTTCAAGTATGGCCTTGGGCCGCGGAGGGATTACGCAGGAGCACTGGAACAATTCCGCGGGGGGAGAATCTGCCTTCTTGGCCTTTGATCCAAATGATCCCCGCTATGTTCTCGGAGGAAGCTACCAAGGCACCATCGAAGTCTTGGATATGAAGACGCAAGGCTCCACCAACATCATGGCTGCCCCTATCCAATACCTCGGTATGGACGCAAAAGACATGAAGTACCGGTTCAACTGGAATGCACCGATTATCTGGTCCCAACACGAGCCAAATACCTTCTACCATGGTGCACAGGTACTTTTGAAAACGCAGGACTGGGGCAAAACTTGGACAGAAGTGTCTCCAGACCTTACCCGAAATGAAAAATCCAAACAAGGAAAAGGAGGCGTTCCCTTCACTAATGAAGCCGTAGGAGCAGAAAATTACGGCACCCTTGCCTATGTCATCGAAAGCCCACATGCAGCTGGCACGATTTGGACAGGAAGTGACGATGGATTGGTACACCTCACCCGCGATGGAGGAGCAACCTGGAGCAATGTCACTCCGAAGGAATTGAAAGAATGCTTGATCAACGCGATTGAGGTTTCTCCTCACGATCCTGCTACAGCCTACATCGCTACCACCCGCTATAAATTCAACGACTACACCCCAGCCATCTACAAGACCACAGATTATGGGAAAACTTGGACCAACATTTCCAAAGGGATTCCTTACGGTGCCTTCACTCGTGTAGTTCGGGAGGACTCAAAAGTGAAAAACTTGCTTTTTGCAGGGACCGAACAGGGCATGTACCTTTCCAAAGATGGAGGGCTTACCTGGGCATCTTTCCAACTCAACCTACCCATCACCCCCATCACGGACCTCAAAGTGGCTCATGATGACCTGATCGTAGCCACTGCAGGAAGATCCTATTGGATTTTGGATGAGTTGAATGCGGTACGGGAATTGAAAAAAAGCGTAGCACAGCCTACCCTTTACACTCCTGAAAAGGCGCTATTGGGCAGTTGGTATTCCTCGATGAATGGTGCCAACCTAGAAGGATTTACCGGAACAGATCCCTTCCAAGGCCTAAACCCAGCCTCTGGAATGGTGCTGTACTATCACTTGCCTGAAACTTTCGCAGACAGCACCGAATTAACCTTGGAAATTCACGATGCCCAGGGAAATCTGGTACGCAAGTTAAGTTCCAAAGGAAATCCGGATTTCCAGTCCTACGCTGGAGGCCCATCCGCAGAACCGACACTTTCTACTCGTAAAGGTATCAATCGATTCGTGTGGGACCTTCGCTACCCAACTGTACCCGGAATTCCTACTGCCTACATTGAATCAAGTTTCCGAGGACACAAAGCCATTCCAGGCACTTACACCTTAAAATTGAGCGCTGCTGGAGTCACAGCAGAGGCAAATGGGGAAATTCAGGATGTGCCAGGAAGTAAGTTAAGTACCGCAGATTTTCAAGCCTACCACCAGTGGATGAGTACCTTGGAAGGTGAAGTCACTCAGATGCACAATTTGGTAAATACTGCCAAAAAATACCAAGACCAACTCCAAGACCTGATTGGTAGGTTGGATACCAAAGTTGAATACAAGGACCTTAAACTATCCGCTCAAACCCTTGTGAAAGAGTTGGCTGCATGGGATGAATCCATGATACAGCGCAAATCCACCGCCTACGACGACGTTGAGAACTTCCCCAACAAGTTTACCGCCAACTTCCTATTCATGATGAATCACGGAGAGAGCAGTATTCCAAGCATCAACGAGGGGACCAAAGCAAGACATGCCGAGTTGCTGGAGCAGTGGAAGCAACTCGAGGCAGAGGGTAAACGATTGGTGGAGCAGGCCATTCCTGCATTCAATGCCCTTGCCAAGGAAAAAGGAGTCGGCGTGCTTTTCCTTAAATAACCTTGCCCCCAGAGCAGAAAACCTATTTTTCTAAACAAGAGCTATTCGAACCCCATGCGCCATCTTCTTTTCGTAGTTGTATTGACCCTTTTTGCAGCTTGTGCTCAAAAACCAAGTTCCGAAGGCGAGTCCATCTCTTTGCCCGTAGAAGATTCCATTTTCAACACACCATTAGGCAAGTCCTACCCAATACCTGTTCCGAATGAAGCGGCACTCGCAAATTTTGAAAAAGCAAAGACTGAGTTCGAGGCCAATCCCAAGGATGTAGAGGCGCTTATTTGGTATGGTCGAAGAACCGCTTACCTAGGAAGATACCGCCAAGCCATCGCCATTTACACGGAAGGAATCAAAAACTTCCCTCAGGATGCTCGCTTGTATCGGCACCGAGGGCACCGCTACATCAGCATTCGAAATTACGCGGCAGCGATTGCAGATTTAGAAAAAGCGGCTTCTTTGATTCAAGGTACTGCGGATCAAATCGAACCAGATGGCATGCCCAATGCCCAGAATATCCCCTTAAGTTCGCTGCACAGCAATGTTTGGTATCACTTGGGCCTAGCCTACTACCTGAGCCAACAATATGAGGCAGCATACTCTGCCTACCTTAAATGCAGAGAAACCGGGGAGAACTACGACAACATCGTGTCTAGTACCCACTGGCTTTACCTCATCCAACTCCGATTGGGCAATCCAGAAAGAGCAGACTCCTTACTTGCTCCGATTCAAAAAGAGGGGGTAGTCATCGAAAACCAAAGCTATGCCGATTTGTGTCAGCTGTACAAGGGATGGATTTCTCCAGACACCTTACTCAAGGCTAGCCCAGGCAACCCTTCCAATGATGCGGTCAATTATGGACTTGCCAATTGGTACCTACATCAAGGCGATTCGAGTAAAGGAATCCAATTACTTGAGGCGCTGGTTGCAGGAAAAGCCTTTACCTCCTTTGGGTACTTAGCAGCAGAGGGTGATTTGATTCACTACTTTTCAAAAGTCAAACAAAAGTAACTGCTAAGTGGTGCTTAAAAGCCCTTAATCAGCAGACTTGATGCTAAGGACAGCTCGATCTGATTTGAAGATTAGGGTTTCTGTGGTCCCCACCTGATAGCTTGGTCTCCCCTTTTTATTTTCAGAATAGAGTGCCACAAGCGCAATTCCTTTATCCACACAGAAGGAATGAATCCCATCCACACTATTTTTATCGTTGACCACATGGATGTGTAAGGTAAGTTCCTCATTGCCTTTTGAGAAGGACTTCATTTGCCGCTCTGCATCCGAAGAATTTACAAAATGCTCGGGGGTATTGACATATACCAAATGTATCGAAGCTGTAAATAACTTGATGAAGGGAACAAAAGCAGAAAAAGCATTTTTGGCGGCTGCATCAAAAACAGAAGCGAATGCAATTTTCCGGAATGCATTCCCATCCAAGGCTTTTTTTACTGCCAAAACAGGGCAAGGGGCGTTTCTTAGTACTTTTTGGAGGGTGGAACCAATGAATTTTCCGGCTGCAAACCCCTTCCCGTAGGCCCCTAAAACAACTAAATCCGCTTTATTTTTGACAATTTCTCGAAGGATCTGTTCAGCTGGGACTCCTATTTTCACCAGAAGTAAGGGCTGAATCTTGGTCGGGGCTACCATCTTGAGGTACTCTGGAATTCGAAGATGAGCTTCTTCGAGCTCTTCCAATAGTTCTGAGTGAGTCAATCTTGCCTTTTCGGGAAGTAAATCCCAATCAATTTCTGAGGGAATCACTGAAACACAAATCAAATGTGCTTCCGCTTTGGCTGCAATTTTTTTTGCAGTAAGCAAGGCAGCAAGCGAATATTCTGAAAAATCAAAGGGAACAAGGATCGTTTTCATGGCAACTGAGTTTAATTTGTGTGTTGCCAAAAATCAAAAAAAGAAAAGGAAAATAACCTGCTGAAAATCAGTTGAATACCTGATATAAATTTGGGTTAATTTCCAAATTAAAACGTAAACTCCATTTTCTGATTACAGCGTCCGTAGGCACCGCATTCGAGTTCACAGGGCACAAAACCGAGTCGATGGTAAAGTTTAATGGCAGCCTCCAACTTGGTATGGGTGTAGAGACGAACTTTCGTTGCTCCCTTTTGGCGGGCAATGGCCAGGATGTGCTTCCCAAGTAGTTCACCTGCTCCTTTTCCTTGAAAGGCTGGATCCACCCCCATTTTGATCATTTCCCAACCCCCCTCCTCACTGGGGATTAGAGCCACTGTACCCGCAATAGCGTCCCCTAACCGGGCAAAAATGATTTCGCCTCCCTTCGCAATAATGGTCTCTTCTGGATTTTCCAATTGTGCCAGGTCAAAGGGCTCCAAGGAAAAATACTGACTGACCCAAGCCTTGTTGATGGATTCAAAATAAGGTTGCAAGGCAGGAGAAAAAGGAATGATTTCAAATGATTCTTGGGCCATACAGAGAAATTTTTATCAAAAATAAAGCAAATCAAGTAGCTTAGAAATCAAAATAATCTGATTCTCCATGAAAAGCACATTCTCCTTCCTCAGCTTCCTACTCTTTATTGGGCTCGTACTTCCAACTGCTGCACAAACTCCCGCAGAAAAAATCCAGCAACTGGGCTTGCAAGTGCCTGAAATAAGCCAACCTATTGCGAATTATGTGAAGTGGAAGCAAGTGGGCAACTTGCTTTACTTGGCTGGGTCGGGGCCAAAAATCTACGGGAAAGTGGGGGCTGACTTGACTACCGAGGAAGGCTATGCTGCAGCCAAGGCTACCGGCTTAGAAATCATTGCCGTGCTGCAAGTAGCCACGGGTGACTTGGGAAGAATCAAGCAGTTTGTGAAAGTCTTGGGTATGGTCAATTCTACTCCCGAATACACGGCACATCCAGCTGTCATCAATGGATTTTCTGACTTGATGGTGGCTGTATTTGGGGAAAAAGGAAAACATGCTCGATCGGCGGTTGGGGTAGGATCACTCCCAAATAATATGGCTGTAGAGATCGAAGTGATCGTCGA
>JBANGF010000275.1:0-15172 GCA_037975655.1 Bacteroidota bacterium
AAAAGGAATTTCCGAACTTCAATTTCCACATTGGCCTTTCGGAACCACTTCCAGAAGATAATTGGAAGATCAAGACTTCCTTGGAAGACCGTGAAGCAGATGGATACGTGGGATTCATTCACCAAGTGTTGTTTGAAAACTATTTGAAAAACCACCCAGAGCCAGATGAGGTAGAATACTACCTATGTGGTCCGCCTCTGATGAATGCTGCGGTGCTTAAGTTGCTCGATGACTTGGGTATTCCGAAAGAAAATATCCGATTTGACGACTTCGGTGGTTAAGTCACTCCTAAAAATCCTGCAATCGCAGGATTTTTTTTTAGGTATCATTTTTGATTAGTTTTAAAGACCTAAAGAATTTCCATGAACATTTCTTCTTTTTTTGAGCCTGTGGAATCTGCTGTTGTAGAAAAAGGCTATTCCGAGAATTCAATTTTTAACCAACTTTCCATTCATCACTATACTTTTCCTGACCTCAAGGGAGTTCAACTTGCGCTAGTAGGCTTGAAAGAAACCCGGGGAGCGAAGCGATCCGAAAGCATAGCTCGTGCTAGTTCTGAGATTCGTGAGAAGTTGTACCAACTCAAAAGGGGGGCAATTTCCTATCAGGTCGCAGATTTAGGAGACCTAATTTCTGGAGATAGCCTAAACGATACCTATCAGAATATACGTCAAGTGGGGGATTACCTGATGCGGCAACAGATATTGCCGATCTTTTTTGGGGGGACGCATGATCTGGATTATGGGCAATATTTGTCCTACCAGAAATTGAAAAAGCTGGTCACCTTACTCACCGTGGATGCCAAAATTGACATGGAAGAGTCGGGCCCAGAAAGTGATCGACATACCCAGGAGATTGTTCTCCATCAACCCAATTTCTTATTTTCTTCCACCCATCTGGGGTACCAAAGCTTCCTTGTAGATCCTTCATTAATCAATGCTTTAGAGAAGTTATATTTTGAACACGTTCGTCTCGGGCAGTTGCGAGACAACTTTAAGGAAATGGAGCCCTTGATTCGCGATGCCGATTTGATCAGTTTTGACTTGAGTGCGATTCAGTCTTCCGTGGTCCCTGGAGCAGTAGATGCGCAGCCCTTTGGCCTATCGGGGGAGGAGGCAAGTCAGATATGTTGGTTTGCCGGCTCCAACGAAAAATTGAGTTCCTTTGGAGTCTATGGCTACGACCCCTATTACGACGATACCCATAATAAGACCGCCCAAGTAGCGGCGGTAATGATCTGGTACTTTATCGAAGGATTTTACAGTAGAAAGGATACGCTTTCCTTCAAGAGTGCGGCCTACATGAAATACACGGTTTCCTTAGATACCAAGCCCAATACCTTGGTTTTTTACAAAAGCAAGCGAAGTGGAAAATGGTGGATGGAGATTCCCTACAATGCTGCGGGTCGATTTGAGCGTGTAAGCATCGTTCCTTGTAGTTATTCCGATTACCAACAAGCGCAGCAAGGAGAGATCCCAGAGCGCTGGGTGACTGCCCAAATCAAACTGTATTGATGAACCGCTATACCCGTCAGCAGCTAGCCTTACGGAATGGCCAGGATAAGCCTGAAATTTGGGTGGCTTTTCAAGGGGTCATTTACGATGTGACTTCTTCTAGGTTGTGGAAAAACGGAAAGCATTATCAACATTGGGCGGGTCAGGATTTGACCAAAGAACTCGGGGATGCTCCCCATACCGAAAAAGTATTTGAAAAATTTGAGGCCGTAGGCCAGTTACAAGCAGATGATTTTAATAGCAGATAGTGGCTCGAGTAAAACCGATTGGCGGGTACTCCAAAAAGACGGCCAAATCAGCCAATTTAGAGGAATAGGATTCAATCCCTACTACCTGAGTGTGGAGGAGATGACCCAGCAGTTGAAGCAGGACTTTTTGTTGAATCTCTCCAATCAAATTGAGGAAATCTATTACTACGGAGCCGGATGTGCCGCTCCGGAAAAGAAAGTAGAGGTGCAGCAGGCCTTGCGTGCTATTTTTCCAAAAGCAGAGATTCAAATAGACCATGACCTCTTGGCTGCTGCCAAAGCGACTTGTGGGCATCGACCAGGCATTGCTTGTATTTTAGGCACGGGGTCTAATAGTTGTGATTACGATGGCAAAAATATAGTCGCTTCCAGGCCCGCTGCAGGCTACATTCTTGGAGACGAAGGGGGCGGAAGTGATGTGGGTAGGAAATTTCTCCAAGACTTTATCCATGAGGAAATGCCTGCAGCCATTCGCCAAGAGGCCATTGATCGCTTTCAACTTTCGCAGTATGGGATTCAAGAGCAAGTTTACCGAAAGCCTTTTCCCAACCGCTACATGGCGAGTTTTTGCCGCTTCATCACAGAGCACAAAGCTGATCCTTACTGTTACGGCTTGTTTTACGATGCTTTTCAAAATTTCTTTACCAAGCATGTCTGCAAATACTCAGATTTTCAAACTAAGCCAGTTCACTTTGTAGGATCTATTGCCTTTTACAATGCGGATATCCTTCGGAAGGCAGCCACAGATCGAGGTATGCAGGTAGGCTTGATTTTAGAAAGCCCAATAGCAGGGCTCACCCTTTACCACCAAGAAATGGCATGAAAAAAATAACCGAAAGTACCTCTACTTACGAGAATTTGGAGCAAATGACTGCCCTGGAGTTGGTAGCGAATATCAATGCAGAGGACCACAAAGTAGCGCCCGCAGTTCAACAGAAATTGGAGCAGATTGCTGCGTTAGTGGATGAAATTGTGCCTCGAATGCGTGAAGGAGGACGTCTTTTCTACATTGGGGCAGGGACGAGTGGACGATTGGGGATCTTGGATGCCTCCGAATGTCCTCCTACCTACGGAGTACCTCACGATTGGGTCATTGGGCTCATTGCGGGAGGCGATTCGGCCATTCGAAAGGCGGTGGAGCATGCCGAAGACGATGCGGAACAGGCTTGGAAAGACATACAGGCCCATGGATTTTCCACTTTGGATACGGTCATCGGCATTGCTGCTTCAGGAAGTACGCCCTATGTGTTGGGAGGTGTACGGAAAGCCAAAGAAATGGGATTACTTACGGGTGGGATCTCCTGCAACCCTGATTCTCCACTTGGCAAGGCGGTGGACCATCCTCTCGAGGTAGTCGTGGGACCTGAGTTTGTGACGGGTAGTACACGGATGAAATCAGGTACGGCCCAAAAATTAGTTTTGAATATGATCTCTACTGCGGTAATGATCAAATTGGGACGTGTAAAGGGGAATAAGATGGTGGACATGCAATTGTCCAATGCCAAATTGGTAGATAGAG
Source organism: Bacteroidota bacterium (assembly GCA_037975655.1). Lineage (GTDB taxonomy): Bacteria > Bacteroidota > Bacteroidia > Cytophagales > Cyclobacteriaceae > Algoriphagus. Next base: position 3,282 of record JBANGF010000275.1, read on the forward strand.
GCACCAAAATGATCATGGAGGCCACGGGAGTATCCTATGAAAAAGCAAATGAATTGCTCCTGACCCAAGGCTCTGTTCGGAATGCGACAGAATATTATTACAAAAATAAAGTCATAGACTAAAGAATATTTCGAATTTACGAACCGTATTGGTTCTATTCCACGTATCTTTGCGGGCAATTTAATCCTTTGAATTTCATAAGGTAAATTAATTTAAACAACTACAGCAGTGATGCTGCAACAGCATGAAAAGAAATAATTCGAGAAAACCATTTTTTGGTTCGGACAAAAATGAGGGAGATGCTTCAGGCAACAAAAAACCGACACGGGGATCTTCCTCCTCTCAAAGAGACAATTCTTCAGAATCAGGTAAGGGCAAGTTCTTTGGCAAAAAAGAAAAAGCTACTGAAAAGAATTCCTACGAAAAGAGAAATTCAGAAGGGGCTCCCTATAAAGGAGCATCCAAAGGCAGATTTTTCAAAGATCAGCCTGCAAGAGGTGAGGGGAAACCTTCCTTTGGGGAAAATTCATCCGATTGGAAGGAGAAAAGAACTTTTGGGGATTCCCCAAATCGTTTTAAAAAAGAGGATAGCCGAGGAGGAAAAAAGTTTGGAGGCAAATTCAACGAGTCTAGTCCTCGTCCAGCCCGAGGTGAAAAACCCGGATTCAAGAAAGGGGAGTATTCGGAACCTTCCTCTTTTTCTAAGGATAGAGGAGGTAGAAAAGATTTTTCGGAGGATAAAGCTCCACTTGCTCCAGGAGAAAAGCGCGTCTACAAAGGAAGAGGTAAGGATCAAAAGCCCATTTACGGAGTTGAGCCTAAGCCATTCAGTTCAGAAGCAACAACCGAGAAAAGAGGATTTGGGAAGAACAGAAGCAAGTTTGTCGAACTAAGTGCAGATCGACCTGAATATAACTTTGATAGCCTTCCTCAGAAAAAGAATAAAAAGGAGGGAGAAGAGCTGATTCGCCTCAACAAATACGTAGCTAACTCAGGCATTTGCAGCCGAAGAGAGGCCGACGAACTTATTTTGAAGGGATTGGTAGTGGTCAATGGCGTGGTAGTTCAAGAGATGGGCTACAAAGTGAAAAAGTCAGATCACGTCGTCTTTCAAGGGAAGAAGATCAATCCTGAAAAACCAGTATATGTTTTGTTAAACAAGCCGAAGGATTTTATCACCACCACGGAAGACCCTATGGAGCGTAAAACGGTGATGAAGCTGGTTGAAAATGCCTGTGAGGAGCGAATCTTTCCAGTAGGTCGATTGGATAGAAATACCACGGGCTTGCTTGTATTTACCAATGATGGGGAATTGGCGGCTAAGCTATCCCATCCTTCCAATGAGATCAAGAAAATCTACCAGGTGACCCTGGATAAGCCTTTGACTGCTAAGGATGAGGAAGAAATTATCGAAGGGCTTACCCTAGAAGATGGAGATGCCAAAGTGGATGACTTGCAGGTGCTTTCGAAGGATAGAACCATCCTAGGTTTGGAAATTCACATTGGTAGAAACCGAATTGTCCGTCGAATTTTTTCGCACCTAGGTTACGAGGTTGTAGCCTTGGATCGGGTCATGTATGCGGGTTTGGACAAAAAGGATTTGAAGCGAGGACACTACCGCTTCCTCACCGAACAAGAGGTGATTCGTCTGAAATATTATATCTAAAAAAAGGGGTTCAAGCCCCTTTTTTTATACAAATGCCTTGAGTTGCTTCATCAGTTCTGCGCTGGTGAGCAGGCCTCCTTTCCGCCACAAGATCTTCCCTCTTTTAAAGAGCATGAGATGTGGGATGGATCGGATGGCAAACTGCTGAGCGAGCTGAGGATGCTTGTCCACATTCACTTTGAACAAGGAGACTTTTCCCTGGAGTTCAGTCACCACCTTTTCCAGTACAGGAGATAAGGTTTGGCAAGGACCACACCAATCCGCATAAAAATCAACCAAGAGTGGTTCTTGGCTCTCGAGTAGGATGGTTTTGGGAGATTTTTTTGTCATAAAAAAACCGGCCAATTGGGCCGGTTCGTTTTTATTTTTGAGCGGGTTTTGCGGGAATCTGAATTCCTAATTTGGCCAAAACCAATTCGGTAAATTTATCTTCCTCTTTGGTGTACAACAAGATGGGTGATTGACCTGCAGTCTCAGCAAAAATATGGGTGTAGTTGTTTTCTGCAGCTACAGCATTGATTGCATTGATTACTTTCGTTTGAACTGGCTCCAAAAGCTCCTGCAACTTTCTTTGGTAAGAAGTCTGTGCATCCTGCTCGTACTTCTGAAGGTCGTCGCGAAGTTTGGTTAATTCTTGCTCTTTTGCTGCTCTAGCAGTTTCAGTCATGGAAGGAGCAGCCTGTTGGTAGGCTTCAACTTGCTTTTGGAAGTCTGCAGCTTTGGTTTGGATGTTGGTTTGAAGTTGGGTCTGGTAATCTTGAACATCAGCTCCAATTTGCTCCATTTCTGGCATCAAATCCATAATCAATTCTACGCTCGTGTACCCGATTTTGATAGTGCTTTGAGCTTGGGCGGTGAATCCTACTAATAGCAAGGCTAGAGAAGCTAGGATAACGTTTACTTTCATCATTTGGTGTGTATTTAATTGTTGTCTTCAATTCCTAATTCTTCCAGGACAAACTCAGAATAGTCATGTCTTGGATCTGTATAAATAATTGCGGAAGGTCCTGCAGCCTTATCAAAAAGAACAGCCAGGTTGTTTCTGCGGGATACCCGTTCGATGGCATCGTAAATTTTGGATTGTAGGGGTTGAAGAAGTTCTGCCTGCTTTTGGTAGTATACTCCATCTAGCCCAAACACCCGACTCGTAAATTCCTGCGAAGCCTTTTGCTTTGCCTTGATTACTTCTACTCTTTTTTGGTACATCTCTTCAGTAAGGAGGACTTCCTCAGCTTTGAGCTGGGTGGATAGTTCCTTGATTTCCTGATCCAAATTTTGTGCCTCTTTTTTCCATTCCTCACTGAGCTTTTTCAACTCATCCTGCACCAGTTTATAGTCTGGGTGCTTGTTTAGAATGTATTCAGAATCGATGTATCCAAACTTTTGGGCCGCTAACGGTCCAGAATACAGGATTATGAAAAGTAAAAGTACAATTTTGAATGATTTATTCATGCGCTCCTTTCGTTTTTGGATTCGTTCAAGCGAACAAAATTTAGGATTTTCCTAACATAAATTAACAAACGCTGTGAATTCCAAAAGATTATCTGAACTGTTGGCCAATGGTAAAGTGGAATTGAGGCCCACTTGCTTTCAAGGTTCCAGGCATTGGGTCAAACCCATATCCCCAATCCACACCGAGAAGTCCGAAGGCTGGCATGAAGATTCGTGCACCTACCCCTGCGGATTTTTTGAGGTCATAAGGATTGAAATCCTTGTAATCCCCCCAGTTATTACCTGCTTCAGCAAAAGTTAGCAAGAAGATGGTAGCAGAAGGGTTAGGAGACACGAGGAATCGAAGTTCCATTACATACTTATTGTATACTACCCCCCCATAAGGATCTGGATCTGCAGTGCCTCGGGTATTTCGCCCAGGTGTAATGGTTTGGTTTTCATAACCTCTCAAGCCTACAATTTCTTGCCCTAAGGCAAAGTTGTTGAAGTTCATCCCATCACCACCCATTACAAAGCGTTCCAAGGGGATGATACCGAGCTTGTTGCCATAGGATCCCAAGAAGCCCATGTGAGCACGGGCGCTAGCCACAAACTTAGAAGAACCGAAGAGCGGGGTATAGAAGGAAGCATCGAGCATCCATTTGTGGTATTCCAACCACTTGTATTTTTCCTGGTCTCCAGATTCTTCGTTTAGGGACTTGTTTAAGGAAGCATAAGGAGGAGTCAAATTCATCGAAAGGATGATATTGGAGCCTTGGCGCGGATAAATCGTGTTGTCCACGTTGTTACGAGCTACTGTTGTATTTAGCACAACACTTTTGGAGATTCCTGAAGGGTAGCTTAATCCAAAGGAAGTTCCAAACTGGTTAAACTCGTAGTTTTGGAATTGGAGGGAATTACTGATGCTGAAGTAATCATCTGGCCAAGTGATTCGCTTGGATAGACCCATAGTTACTCCAGTAATTTTAAAGAAGCCTAGATCTGATCCATTTCCTTGATTAAAATAATCCACCTGTCGCTGTACGGAGTGGTTGAATGCAAAACTCAAGGCGTTGGGCTTTTTCCCACCAAACCAGGGCTCACTCAAGGAGAGAGAATAGTTTTGGAAGGCCTGTCCGTTGGCCTGAACACGTACCGAAAGTTTTTGTCCATCACCCACCGGTAGCGGATCCCACTTATCGAAATTACCAATGTTTTTAATGGAGAAGTTATTGAAAACTAATCCTACCGTACCCACAAAACCAAAGAAACCTCCCCAGCCTCCAGATAATTCAATCTGGTCATTGGGACGCTCTTCCAATTCAAAGGTGATGTCAACGGTGGCGCTTTCGAAGTTAGGACGAAGGTCTGGGTTAATTTTTTCTGGGTCAAAGTAACCCAAGGTAGAAAGTTCTCGGATGGTACGAACGAGCAAACTTCGGTTAAATTTCTGCCCTGGGAGAATTCGGATTTCTCGCATGACCACGTGGTCGGAAGTACGGTCGTTGCCTTTGATACCGACGCTATTTACTGTCACTTGTGGACCTTCAAAAATCCGCATTTCTAGGTCGATGGAATCTCCAGACACATTGATTTCTACTGGATCAATGTTGAAGAAAAGGTAGCCATTATCCTGGTACAAAGAACTCACATCATCCCCCTTTTGAGGGTCGTAATTGAGGCGCTTGTCCAGCTTTTCTTTGTCGTAGACATCCCCTTTTTCAATGCCTAATTTTGCAAGTAGAACGTCGTCTTCATGGATGTAATTACCGGTGAAAGTGATGTTGCGGTAGTAGTACTTACGCCCTTCTTCTACAGAGATATCAATGTTGATTTTGTCCTCGCTGAATTTGTAGATGGAGTCTTCCAAGATTTTGGCATCTCTAAATCCCTTGCTGTTGTAGAAAGTGATGGCCTTGTCTTTGTCTGCTCGGTACTCCTTTGGATTGTATTTTGATCCATTGAAGAAGTTCAGTTTGAAATTTTTGTTGATGTAACTGTTTACCTGCTCGGAGGAGGCCACCTGGCTATTCAGCAAGGAGCGGGTGAGGCTTTTCCCATCTGCATCAATCAAACGGCTGTAAACATCCTTGAAAATGGCTACACGTGCATGCTCTTTGGTTTTCTTTAACTTTCCTTTGAGTGCGCGATCGCTGATTTCATCGTTGCCGTAAAAAGAAATTTCATTGATTTTTACCTTGGATTTTGGGTCGATGTCAAAGCGTAATTTGACGCTATTGGGTAGCGTAGTATCCCGATCCTGAATGATTTTAACTTCGGTATTGAGGAATCCTTTGTCTAGGTAATACTTTTCAATATTTCGTTTGGCGGTATTGAGGACATCATCTCGCACTACTCGCCCACGTATATTGACTTTATCGCGCAATTCCCCTTCTTGTGTTTTGTTGATTCCTTCAAATTCCACGCGAGAAAAGCGCGGTCTTTCGGTTAGGTCAAGTAGTAAGTAGATGTCTTCACCTTCAATTTTGGTGACCAAAATTTTAACATCTCCGATAATTCCTTGTCCCCATAACTTTTTAAGTGCACCTGAAATGGCATCGCCTGGCACTTCAATGCGATCGTCTACTTTCAAGCCAGAAAGTGAAATGATGGCATTTTCATCAAGGGTAGATAATCCGACCGCCTTTATTTCAGCAATTCTAAATTTCTGTGGTTTGGCATAGTTCAATTCCAATATGTTGACTGGTCGTGTGGAGGCATAGCGACTTTGACCCAAACGAATTTGAGCGATAGCACTTGCCGACCAAATCAGACAAAACAGAATTAATAAACTTCTTTTCATTACTACTTAAGGTTTAACTTGTTCGCCGGTTTTTCCAAACCTTCTTTCTCTCTTTTGGTAATCTTCAATGGCAGCAAACAGGTGTTCTTTTCTAAAATCAGGCCACAAAACATCCGAAAAATACAATTCGGTGTAGGCCAATTGCCAGAGGAGAAAATTACTTATTCGGTATTCTCCACTGGTTCGAATCATCAATTCTGGGTCAGGGATGCCCGCTGTATCCAAATGTTCAGCTAGCATTTGTTGAGTAATTTCTCCTGGGCTTAATTTACCTTCAGAGACTTTTTGAGCGATGCGTTGTGCGGCTTTGGTAAGTTCCCATTGTCCGCTGTAGCTTAAAGCCAGATTCACAATTAATCCCGTATTGGTAGAAGTTTGTTGCATAACTTCAATCAGCTTGTCGTAGGTCGACTTGGGCAAACTTTCCAAATCTCCGATAGCATGAAGGCGAACGTTTTCTTTCATCATTAGCCCGGTCTCGGCAACGATGGTTTGTACCAGCAAATCCATGAGTGCGTCCACTTCTTCTTTTGGGCGAGACCAATTTTCGGTTGAAAAAGAAAAAAGGGTTAGGTAATTTACTCCCAACTCCCCCGATCCTTCAATGGCCTCTCGAACGGATTGGATGGCATTCTGGTGCCCAAATATCCGCATGGCGCCTTTTTGTTTGGCCCATCTTCCGTTGCCATCCATGATGATGGCAATGTGTTTCGGTATGTTGTTTCGGTCTATATTTTCCTTCATTTCAGCGGCTGGGATATCCACTTTTTGGAGGTACAAAAATGGGATTTCTTTTTCAATAAATCCCCTTAGACGTCAATTAATTAATAGGTATAGCAACGAGCCTTGGTAATTGTGTAGCTCAGTGTTAATCCTAGAAAGTAGTACCAATCTTTGGTGTTTGGGTTACCGTAATTCAAACCTTTGGAGAGTGCAGGGGAGGTTGGATCGATTGGGGAATCGTATCGAGGCAATGAAGGCAAGGTACTATCCAGTTTGTCCAAGTAATCAGAAGTCGTCGGTCGAAAACCAAGTTCCATACCCAGGGTCAACTGTTCCGAAAGGATGTACTTGACTCCTCCTCCAAATGGGATGACCAGGGTACTCAAGCGATAATCCTCTATAGGCAAACTCGCGTTGATTCGGCCTTCTCCCTGAACAAAACTGTAACCAAGACCAAAAAAGGCATAGGGTGAAAATCTAAATTCACTCTTATGGTTGACATAATCGAGGAAATTGAATTCCATCAACGCAGAAAATTCAGTAATCCGACCATTTACATGGGCATTTCGCAGGCTTGCCATTGCATCGATTGGCTGAATGCTATCTGCTGCCATGAGTTGGGCCATGCTTACTCCTAGCTTTAAGCTCCAAACATTGTCAAAATTTCTCTTGCCAAATAACGTTCCTTGAAGGCCAATTTGGCCAGGGTCAATTTTTCGAATGATATCCCCCGAATAGGCGGATGTTCCCAAACCTCCTCCCACCTCGTAACTCTGTCCATAACTGGAATTTACCGAGGCAAGTGATAGAAAACCTAGCACTACTAAGAGAATGAAAATCCTAAAATTGACCTTTTTCAAGACAATGCAAGTTATGAACTACCTAACGTATAAAAAACGAGGTCTGGTATGAAACGGGTTAATTATTGTTAAGCTACAAGTATCAGTTTCTCATGTCCAAACCCCAATTCAACTTTTGGCGCAAGGTATCGAAGAAATGATAAGATGGCAATTTCACCAATTTTGCGGAGAATGACTCCTTTTTCACGCTTAATTTCACTTCGGATGCGACGGAGGTAGATCTAGAGTCCAATGAAATCATGAACTTATCCGTGCGCCCTTCAATCTCAAAACTGATCTCCGCCTCATCCGAAACGATAATCGGACGAACATTCAAGTTGTGCGGACTTACTGGCGTGATGACAAAATTTTTGGCTCCTGGCGTGATCAAAGGACCTCCACAGCTTAAGGAATATCCCGTTGATCCGGTTGGTGTGGCCACAATCAAACCATCTGCCCAGTAAGAATTGAGGTATTTGCCGTCGATGTAGGTATGGACCGTAATCATCGAAGAGGTATCCTTTTTGTGGATGGTGAACTCATTCAGCGCAAAATTTACCCCATGAAATAGTTTTTTGCTGCTAGAAAGGGATAACAGCGATCTAGATTCAATTTGGTAGTTGCCCTTGGCCAATTGGTCGATTGCGTCTTCGATTTTGTCTGTGGCTACATTGGCTAGAAATCCTAGTCTTCCTGTATTGAGACCTAGGATGGGAATTTCTTTTTTCCCCACCACACAGACGGAATCAAGCAAGGTGCCGTCGCCTCCGATAGAAAGGAAAAAGTCTAGTCCATCAAAGTCATCCGGATGATTGAGTACGTCATAGTTAGGGGCAACAGTGCTTAATGCTCGAAGTTGCTGATCCAAACTGGGCGTGAGGCAAACCGAAATTCCAAGCGAATGGAGTTTTTCGAATAGCCCCAAAAGAATAGGTAAAAATTCAGCCTTTAAGGATAAACCATGAATTGCAACCCGCATCTTTAAATGTCTAAAAACCGCAAAAGATTTCCGATTCTTTCCTCATCGGAACTTTGCCCCACTTCCTCCTGAGAGAAGTCCTTTACTTGGTAGCCAAAACGAAGTAGGGTTGCTTTTACAAGTCGGCTATCGGGCTTGTCCAACTTGAGCGTAACTTCCACGGCTTGCGAATCCAAGGGATCGGTGTGGAGCAGGCAACTTAGAATTTTGCAATTTTCGGATTCCACCAGTCGGGCAATTTCTGAGAGTTGAAAGTCGTTCATCTGCAAGGAAAGCACCAAGATGCTACCTTGGGAATGAATCGAAATATTATCGGCATAGGCAGTTAGCGCATCTTGCGTAGGCACGACCCCTAAGAATTGCTGCTCCCGATCTAAAATGCCAACCCATTTGGCTTGGTGCTCAGTTCCTACCCGAATCAAATCATATAGATGCTGATCGCCGTAGACCCAACATGTGGCGCATTCCAGTTCTAATTGAGCGATTTGCACATCCAAATGTTCTTGTTCAAGAAGGATTTCATCTTCCACAAATCCTAAAAATAGACCCCCTTCTACTACAGGTAGTGAAGTCAATTCCAAAGCCTCCATTTTTTTTAATGCCGAACCTACAGGATCAGCAATCTGAATGGATGGAATAAGTGGATGGATAAAATCGGCCGCTTGCATAAGGGAAAGTTAGGAAATGAATTCATAACTCAAAACGCTTTTGTTGGCGTTCTTGTTCGGGGGCATTTTTTGGACCGTGCTAGGAGAGGAAATATTGAGCCAAAATGCCTAATAAAATCCCTCCGGTCACAATGATTGGAGAAGATGCTTTAGTGAATTGCAGGAGGGCATAGGTTCCAAGAATAAAAATAATGTGAAGTGTATTTGCTTCCAAGGGTTGGAAAAGTAGGTATGCTGCGGCGATCAACATGCCGCAAGAAACCGCATTGATGCCTTCTAATGCGGCTCTTACCGGGCGATACAACTTGAGTTGGTCCCAAAAACGGATGACAAAAAAGATTAAAAATATCCCAGGAAGAAATATTCCAGCCGTAGCGATCAGTCCTCCCAGGACGAATCCCCCCAATCCAAAATCACGCATGGAAAGCGCGCCAATGTAAGAGGATATCGAGAAGGTAGGACCAGGAATTCCTTGAGAAAGAGCATACCCAGTAAGAAATTCTTCAGAACTCAGAAAATGTTTGAAATCCACAAATTCGGTATATAAATAAGGGATCAACACTTGTCCTCCCCCAAAAATCAGACTTCCATTTCGGTAAAAATTTTCAAATAGGAGGATGGGTTTGTATTGGGTAATGGCCCCGGCAATTGCAGCAACCAACAATACGCCCCCCCAAAGGTAAAAGTTGCTCCATTTGATATGTAAGGATTTATCCTCGTCAACCTTAGGTTGGTTTTTGTACTTGATGGAAGTGCTGAGCCCACCGAGTAGTAGTAGAATGGGAAAGATGTAGGGGGAACTATAGAAGAAGGAAACAAAAGCCGAGAGCAACATCAAGACAATGGCTTCGGGGGTTTTGATCATTCTGGTGATGGTTTTTTGCGCCGCAAAAATCAAAAAGCCGATCGCCATGGGCTGGATAAATTTTGCAAATCCAAGGGCTTTAGGGCTATTTTCTTGTAAAAAATGAATCAAAATTGCGGCCAAAATCATGGTAATCGTGGCGGGGAGAATCCAGATGATGAGTGTCAAGTAGGCGAGACGAGGTCCGCCTACTCGAAACCCTATCGCCGAGATTAATTGCGTAGAGGAGGGGCCTGGGAGCATGCTGCAGAGCGCATTCAATTCCCAAAGCTCCTCCTCTTGGATGTAGCCCCTTTTTTTGACCATCCGTTCCAGCATCATGGCAAGCAAAACTTGTGGCCCACCAAAGGAGGTAAGGGAGAGGGTCAAGGTATCTTTTAAAAAGACAAGATATCGGACCGTCCGAATTGACATGCTATTTGCGCAAGCCTAGTTCACGGAGACGTTCTTCCAAAAATTCTCCTGCAGTGATATCTGGAAATTGTTTGGGATTCGTTTCAGAAATGCAGCTTTCAAGACAGCTGAGATTCATTTCAGATCGAGGGTGCATGAAAAATGGAATCGAGTACCTGCTGGTATGCATCTTTTCGCGTGGAGGATTCACTACGCGGTGAATGGTTGACTTCAATTTCTTGTTGGTCAATCGCTCGAGCATGTCCCCTACATTCACGACTAACTGATCTGGAAGCGCGGTGATAGGAATCCACTTACCATCTCTGCGAAGTACTTGGAGTCCATCTGCACTTGCGCCCATCAACAAGGTAATCAGGTTGATGTCCCCATGTTCTGCGGCACGGACCGCATCAGCAGGTACTGCCTCTGGATTTTCAATTGGGAAATAATGGATTTGACGAAGGATGGAATTGCCATGTATCACCTTTTCTTCAAAATAGTCTTCCTTCAACCCTAAGTTCAGCGCGATGGCACGGAGCATTTGACGACCCGCATTTTCCAAGGTTCTATAGGCTTCTAAGGCGTCGTCTTTGAACTGTGGAAGTTCTTTTGGCCAGCAATTTTCCGGATATTCCGCCTTGATTGGGTCTGCATCAGGAATGTCCCCTAAGTCTTGTCCTACATGGTAAAATTCTTTCAAATCCCCAGTATTTCTACCTTTGGCATGCTCCTTCCCCTTGCCTGTGTAGCCTCTTTGATAGCCGATTTCTGGCTTTTCGTATTGTGCCTTCACTGAGTCTGGGAGAGAAAAAAAAGTAGTGATGGAGGAATATAATCGATCCTGTAAGGCTTTACTAAGCCCATGATTTTTAATGGCTACAAAACCAATGTTTTGGTACGCTTCTCCAAGTTTGCGTACAAATTCGGCCTTTTTTTCAGGATTGCCTGCGGTGAAATCGGCTAAATCCAAACTCGGAATTTCATCGAACAAAATTTCCATTACTACGGTAGTTTAGGTGGTTATTCCTTTAAATTCTTCAAAAATAAATATCTTTAATCTCAATTTAGGCGATTCCATGAATAAAATCCTGACTTTAATTGTTTTCTTGAGTTTATGGGTCACTTCGTGTTCTTCAGATTCTAAGGAAACTAAAGAATCGACACAAGTTGAGGCTATCGACTCCATGAATGTGGAAGCATCTACAGGTCCAATTGCATTTATTCCAGAGGATTCCCTCTCATTTTTTCCCGATGCCATTTTGGAACTGTATACTCCTCTGGGTAACCAGGTTTTTAAGCCAGGAAAAGTTCCATTCGAATTTAATGTCAAGAACTTTTCAATTGGGAAAAATGGACCTTCCTCGCCTCGCCTTGCTTTAATTCTGAATGGGGGCGATCCAGAAGGGTATGCTGCACCTATCTTTCAGCGGGAACTTACCCGAGGCACCTACCGAACAGTTGCTTTTTTGGTAGATGACAAGGGATTGGCTTTAAAAAACTTCGGTAATTACGTGGATCGTGATT
>JBANGF010000287.1:0-6549 GCA_037975655.1 Bacteroidota bacterium
GCAAAACAGGCTTATCTCCCGCTTTGATTTCTTGAAGAGTCTGGGTGACCACCTGGATATGGTCTTCAAATGCATGGTGTGACAAGTCGACCACATGTACCAAGAGATCTGCTTCCCGGATTTCATCAAGGGTGGACTTGAAGGATTCGATCAAGTGGGTGGGCAATTTGCGAATAAACCCTACCGTATCGGAAAGCAAAAAAGGGATGTTTTCCAGAACCACCTTTCGCACCGTAGCATCCACGGTAGCAAAGAGTTTATTTTCGGCGAGGATATCGGTTTTGGTGATCAGGTTCATCAAGGTGGACTTGCCCACATTGGTGTAGCCGACTAGGGCTACACGCACAATTCCCTTTCGGCCTTTGCGTTGGGTAACTCCTTGCTTCTCGATTTCTAGCAACTTTTCCTTGAGCAAGGTGATTTTAGCGCGAATGTCTCGCTTATCCGTTTCAATTTCTTTTTCACCGGATCCCCCTCGGGTGCCCGTTCCTCCGCGTTGACGCTCCAAGTGGGTCCACATGTTGGTCAATCTGGGTAGGAGGTATTGAAATCGTGCCAGTTCCACCTGAGTTTTGGCTTGTGCAGACTGGGCACGCTGCAAGAAAATATCCAGAATTAGGAGAGAGCGGTCGTAGATTTTTACTTTCAGTTCATTTTCCAAATTCCGCATTTGGGAGGGGCTCAAGTCATCGTCAAAGATGACCATGTCTACCGCGAAGTGCTCCACATAGGTTTGGATCTCCTCCAGTTTCCCCTTTCCCACAAAGGTGCGGATATCCGGCTTGTCCATTTTTTGTTTGAAACGGTATACCGTCTTCGCACCCAGCGTCTCGGTCAAGAAGGCCAATTCATCCAGATGCTCCTCCACTTCCAGTTCGGGCTGATGTTGGCGCACCAAGGTGACCAACACGGCAGTTTCCTGTCGGGGGGCAGTATCGTGTAGTTTTTGGAGTTTGCGGGAAAATTTACTCATGGACTGGCTGTAGGGTAAAACTCGTAAGCAATGTCTTCGAAAGGGACGGTTGTCGCCTGACTCGGCATTGCTTCCCCAAATTTGAGCATAATTCCTTAGATTAGATTAGGATACTCTCTATGGGTATGGTTATTTTGCTCCCGAAAGCAAAAATAAAACGCCCCAATGGCAGAAATTAAGCAAACTTCCCTCCCTGGTGTCTTCGAGATTTTCCCCCGCGTCTTTCCGGATAGTAGGGGTTATTTTTTTGAATCCTTTCGTGGGGATTGGTTGGAGCAGGTTGGGGTTCAGGAATCCTGGGTGCAGGACAACCAGTCTTTTTCACAAAAAGGAACCGTCCGGGGAATTCATTTTCAGCGCGGAGAACATGCGCAGGCCAAGTTGGTCCGGGTGATTTCTGGAAAAGTGTTGGACGTAGCCGTGGATTTGAGAAAGGGCTCCACCACTTTTGGACAGGTGTATACCACGATTTTGGATACGGAGAAAAACAACCTCCTCTACATTCCCGCAGGCTTTGGTCATGGGTTTTCCGTTTTGGAGGACGCTGTATTTGTGTACAAGTGCTCCAAGTACTACCACAAAGCTTCCGAAGGAGGAGTGCTGTGGTCCGATCCAGCCTTAGGAATTGACTGGGGAGTAGCGGAGCCGATCGTCTCTGAAAAAGACCTACTATTGCCTACCCTCGCAGAGTTTGTAGTAGCCAACCAAGGAGGATTATAAATTCATTAGGCGATTGAATGCCTAGAAAAACCAACCATGAATATTCTTATCACAGGAATTACTGGACTAGTAGGCAGTGAACTGGCAAGAGCTTTTAGCACCTTGGGAACGATTCATGGGCTCAAGCGGGGAGGTTCTGATCTGTCCGCTTTAGGTCTTCAGGGCCTGCCCATTCACTGGCATGAAGGCGATATCTTGGATTTCAATTCCTTGCTGGAAGCCATGGAAGGGATTGATTTGGTGATTCATTCGGCGGGCAAAGTATCGTTCTTACCAAAGGATGAAAAATCCCTTTTTCAAGTCAATCACCAAGGGACTGCTCAAGTAGTCAATGCGCTTTTGGCAGCAGGGGTGCCCAAACTGGTGTATGTCAGTTCTGTGGCTGCCTTGGGCCAGGTTCCTGAACAAGAAGAATACGATGAAACCTCTACCTGGGTGGATGGGCCAGACCAAACCGCCTATGCGCTTTCCAAGTATCGAGCCGAATTGGAAGTTTGGCGAGGGGAGCAGGAAGGGTTACAAGTATTGGTGCTCAATCCAGCCTTGGTTTTGGGTAAACTCGCCTATGCACGCAGCAGCGGAGCCCTGTATCAGTTGGTCTTGAATGGAACTCCCTTTTTCCCTGCCGGTAATCTCAACTACATCGATGTGCGTGATGTTGCCGCGATTACGCGGGCACTAGTTGATAAGGAGGCTTGGGGCGAGCGATTTGTATTGTCCAAGGAAAGCATTCCCTACCAGACCTTTTTTCAGCAGGCCGCTCAGGCATTTGGGGGATCTGTGCCGAAAAGGAGTCTGCCCAATGGGTTGATTTCTTGGGGTTTCCCTATTCTAAAAACGCTTGCTTGGGTGATAGGAAAGAACTTGCCGATGACCGCTTCCGTGGCACGAAATGCACAGCGTAAAACGCGTTACAGCAACCAAAAGGTGGAGCGCTATTTACAGTTCCGATACCGAGAACTGCAGGACACCTTGAACTGGGCAAAAACACAGGAATAAACTTATTTTCTTTCTTCAGCGTTCAAGTAGTTCGGCTTTCAAAAAAATTGAATTTTTGAGGGACGATAAAACAGGAAAAAATCACTTTGGAATTTTAGGAAAACCAAAATTTTGGTATCTTAAAACAATCTTAGCAAGACTGAATGACCGGAGATCACGACCACGACTGGGAAGAAGACAAAAAACTCGTTGAGCGATTTGAGGACTCCCTGAAGTCCAACATGGACCTGTATTTCGAAGAGGAGGAATTGGAGGACATTATCCGATTTTACTTTGACCAGCAAAAATTTTTAAAAGCACTCCGTGCTTCAGAATATGCCTTAGAAAAGTTCCCTTTTTCTGTAGAAATCCGTCTCCAGAAAGCTCAGTGCCTTATTTTCAACGATGAGTTGGATGAGGGATTGGAGATTTTAGAGCAGCTCAACAACCTTTCTCCTAACAACGAAGACATTGTTTTGGCTTTAGCCAATGCCCAGATTTTGGCGGGCAATTTTCAAGAAGGCATCGATTTACTCGAAAATTACCTGCCCATGGCGGAGGACAAGGCAGAAGTGTATTATTCCTTGGGCAACTTGTTTCGTGCCAAAGGAGACAATTCCAAGGCTAGTTATTATTTCAAGGAGGCGGTAAAGAATCGAATCAACCACGAGGACGCCTTGTTTCAGTTGGCCATGATCACCGAAGAAGAGGGGTCCTTTGATGAGATTTTGGACTTTTACCAGGAATTTATCGACCAAGATCCTTATTCCGCAGGTGCCTGGTACAACTTGGGCGTGGTATACAATCGTTTGGGGAGATTTGAGGAGGCCATCAAAGCCTACGAATATGCACTAATCATAGACGATGCTTTTGCCTCGGCCTACTTCAATATGGGCAATTCGCTAATGAATACCCAGGATTTTGAAGGAGCCTTGGAAGCCTACCAAAACACGATTAACTGCGAGGGAGCCAATGCAGAAAACTGCTGCTACATGGGTGCTGCCTACGAAAAGTTAGGCAAGGTAGACGAGGCGTTTAACTACTTTAAAAAGTCCGCCAAGCTCGATGAGGAGTACGATGACGCTTGGTTTGGATTAGGGATGTGCATGTTGAAAAAAGAGAAATTTTTTGAAGCCATCCATTATTTCAAGAAAGCCATCCATCTCAACAAGGACAATGCCAACTACTGGGTAGGCTTGGCCGATGCGGAGTTTAATCTGGGCAACATGCAGGCGAGTTCCGATGCTTATGAGGAGGCCATTAATCTGGAGCCAGGGATCATGGAGGCATACGTAAACTTGTCCATTATTTATTTTGAGCAAAATAGGTTTGAGGAAGCCATCGATGTAATCCGTGAAGGGATTGAAGAATTACCCGAGGAGGCCGAGTTGTACTACCGCCTGGTGGTCTACTTGATCAAAATGGGGAAATACAAGGAAGCCTTCACATATTTGGAAAATGCATTAACTTTGGACTTTGATAGGCATACGATCCTGTATGAGTTGATGCCCGAATTGCAAAAGCAAAAGGCAATCTACAAGATCATTGCCCAGTTTAGGGATGAAAATCCCCGCTCAACACCTTAAAACCTAGCAAATGAATTACGTGCTGAAAAATCTCCCTGTTCGGACTGAAAAGCCGCGCAACACGGGATTTACCATGGCCATGGACAAAGGACTTAGCCTACGGGAAACAGAAGACTTTGTAGACAGCTGCGCCGATTTTGTAGATATTGTGAAGTTTGGCTGGGCCACTTCCTTTGTGACTAAGCGCTTGAAAGAAAAAATTGCAGTCTACCAGGAAGCAGGAATCCCAGTTTATTTTGGAGGGACCTTGTTTGAGGCATTTATCGTGCGAGGTCAATTTGACGATTACCGGAGAGTATTGGACACCTTTGGACTTCGTTATGCGGAGGTATCGGATGGGTCAATTTCCCTCAACCATGACAAAAAATGCGAATACATCCACGAGCTTGCCAAGCAAGTAACCGTACTTTCTGAAGTAGGTTCTAAGGATGCCGCTAAGATCATCCCTCCTTACAAGTGGATTGAGCAAATGCAAACCGAGCTGAGCGCAGGGGCATGGAAGGTAATTGGCGAAGCGCGTGAAGGAGGAAATGTAGGCCTTTTCCGTGATTCTGGAGAAGTACGCCAAGGACTTGTGGAAGAGATTTTGACCCAAGTACCGGAAGACAAAATCATTTGGGAGGCGCCTCAAAAATCACAGCAAGTGTGGTTTATCAAATTGCTTGGAGCTAATGTGAACTTAGGAAATATCAGTCCCTCAGAAGTGATTCCTTTGGAGACCATTCGACTAGGTCTTCGAGGCGATACTTTCGACCACTTTCTAGGAGAAATTAAAATTTAACATCTACTCTATCCCACAAAGGCTGACCGATTCTTCTCTCAGCCTTTCTTTTTACTGATGAATCCCCTCAAAAAATATGGACTGAATTACCTCAAGGGCATGGCCATGGGGGCCGCAGATATTGTACCCGGTGTGTCCGGAGGCTCAATAGCCCTGATTGCTGGAATTTACCAAGAGTTGCTCGATAGCATCAATGCCTTTAATTGGAACAACTTGCTCTTATTGAAATCCTTCCAAATCAAGGAATTCTATCTCCGATTGAATGGCAATTTCTTGCTCAGTTTAGTGCTGGGCATTATGACTAGCATTTTCGCTCTTTCTCGGGTGATTACTTACCTGATGGAGGTCCATCCCATTCCCTTGTGGTCCTTTTTTAGCGGGCTGATTTTGGTCAGTGCCTTTTTGATTTTGAAAGAAACCAAAAAATGGAATTTCGTGATTGTCATTTCCATTGCCATCGGTACGGCCTTTGCTTGGTGGGTGACCAATTTACCTCCAACCACGACCCCAGACGCACCCTGGTTTACTTTTGTAGCCGGCGCCATCGCGATTTGTGCCATGATTTTGCCTGGAATCAGCGGAAGCTTTGTGTTGTTGATTTTAGGACAATACGAACGGATCCTTCAAGCCGTGTTGGATAAAGACATTTTTACCTTGGCCTTGTTTGCTTCAGGCTGTTTAGTGGGTATTCTCTCTTTCAGTAGAGTTGTGGCCTACCTTTTACGTCGATTCCATGCAGCTACCATTGGCTTACTATCCGGATTTATGCTAGGTTCTGTGAATGAACTTTGGCCTTGGAAATTGGTCACTTCCTGGAGAACCTCCTCGAGCGGAAAAGAAGTCCCTTTTCTTACCGAAAATATTCTCCCTGGGGAGTATTTGACCCAAGTGGGCCTTCAGCCTCAGCTGGGATGGGCCATCGGTTCCTTCTTTTTTGGCATAGGCTTGGTCCTGTTTATTGAATGGTTGGCTAGCAAATTGCAGCAGGCGTGAGAAAATTTGGCTTGATCGGCTATCCC
The DNA here is from genome assembly GCA_037975655.1 of Bacteroidota bacterium. Taxonomy (GTDB): domain Bacteria; phylum Bacteroidota; class Bacteroidia; order Cytophagales; family Cyclobacteriaceae; genus Algoriphagus. Next base: position 6,058 of record JBANGF010000287.1, read on the forward strand.
CTAGGGCACTCTTTTTCCAAGAAGTACTTTACAGAAAAGTTTACCCGTGAAGGACGAGGCGATTGCCAGTTTGAACTCTATGAATTTCCGGAGGTAACCGACTTCCCTGCGCTTATTGAGCAAGAAAAGGAATTGGAAGGGCTTTCGGTGACCATCCCTTACAAGGAGCAAATTATCCCTTACCTAGATGCGTTAGATCCAGCCTGCCAACGGATTGGTGCAGTAAATTGCATTCGTATCCGAGAGGGTAAAAAGGTAGGATTCAATACGGATTACCTCGGATTCAAGCAATCCCTGCAAGCTTGGCTGGGAGATAGTATCCCTTCCGCCTTGGTTTTAGGGACAGGGGGTGCGGCAAAGGCAGTACAGCAAGCACTCCGCGACTTAGGGGTTTCCTATCAGCTTGTTTCTAGGTCCAAGCTAGCAGGGCAACTCACCTATCAAGATCTTACCGAGAATAAGGCCTGGTTGCAAAATCATCCCCTCGTAATT
>JBANGF010000180.1:0-2676 GCA_037975655.1 Bacteroidota bacterium
ATTTTTTTAACTCCTCAACCATCCCTTCGATTTTACGAAGTACTTCGCGAGGATGCATTTCTGGACCTGGATTGAGCGTTCGCTTGTAGCGGGAAAAGATGCGATTATTCAAACGCGAAAATTCATCCCAGATGGGTTGACGTCGTTCGGCAGGAACTTTCCCTGCAGCTTTCCACTCTTTTTGGATGCGTTTGCTGATATCAAAAGCCATTTTGGCATCGGGAAGGTCGTGAGCTTCGCGTGCCTGCGCCAGCAAGGATTCGTATACCTTTATGTTCACTTCCGCCTGCAGCGTCATCTGATCGTAAAATTCCTGACGCTTTCCAAAGAAGTAGTTGACTGCTTGGTTAAACTGCCCTTCCAATTCCTCATGAACTTCTTTCTCCACAGGACCAGTTTTAATCCAGCGCAGCTTCAGTTCTTTGAATTTTTCTGTGGTCTCCTTCCAGTCTGTGCTGTCTTGTAGGGCTATGGCTTCCTGAATCAATCCTTGTTTGATTTCTAGGTTTTTGCTTCGGTTGCCTTGAATAATTTCACTCAAAATAGCCTCTTGCTCTTCAAGTTCGGCAATCAGCGAAGGAAAATCCCCCAAGGCGTCACTTTCGAAGAGGGATTCTTTGAGGTGAATCAATTTCATTAAAAAAGAGCCCTTGTTTTGATTTTCTTGGATGGCAGCTTTCAAATGGGTTACCTTTTCCTGGAGTTGGGTAAAACGTCCCTCAAAGTAGCGGAGCGTGGAAGATTCGTCTCCCTTTACCTCACCTATGACCCGGTCCTCTCCCCCTAAAAAACCCTTTAGAAAGACCTTTCCGTCTTTGATATATCCAAAGGTATGTTTCATGGTACTGGACTAAGTTATAGGTGTTGAGGCTCAATTTTATGCAAAATAATCAATTAGCCCTCACTTATCCTAAGAAAGGTATATTTTTGCCTCATTGATCAGTTACATACCAATTTCCTAACTATTCGGGCATGAGTGCAGAAAAAATAATCTTTTCCATGGCAGGGGTATCCAAAATCTACCCGCCACAGAAAAAAGTCTTAAAAGACATTTACCTATCTTTTTTTTACGGTGCTAAAATTGGCGTTTTGGGTCTCAATGGGTCCGGTAAGTCCTCTGTACTTCGCATCATTGCAGGCTTGGACAAGGAATTTTTAGGGGAGGTGGTCTGGTCTCCAGGGTACACGGTAGGGATGTTGGAACAAGAACCTAAACTGGATCCAAGCAAGACTGTCAAGGAAGTGGTGGAGGAAGCGGTGGCTGGCACAGTTGCCTTGCTCAAAGAATTTGAAGAAATCAACGAAAAATTCATGGATCCTGCCCTCATGGACGATCCGGACGCCATGGACAAGTTGATTACCCGCCAAGGGGAAGTACAAGAAAAATTAGACGCAGTCAACGCCTGGGAACTGGATGTAATGCTAGACAAGGCCATGGATGCCTTGCGTCTCCCACCTGCCGATGCCAATGTGGCCAACCTTTCCGGTGGGGAGAAAAGACGTGTGGCGCTCTGCCGATTGCTCCTGCAGGAGCCCGATGTGTTGCTCCTCGATGAACCGACCAACCACTTGGATGCAGAATCTGTGCATTGGCTGGAGCAGCATTTGCAGAATTACAAGGGTACAGTCATTGCTGTTACCCACGACCGTTACTTCCTAGACAATGTGGCCGGTTGGATCCTCGAACTAGACCGTGGCGAGGGTATTCCATGGAAGGGTAACTACTCTTCCTGGCTAGATCAAAAGCAAAACCGACTCAAGCAGGAGGAGAAAACTGAATCCAAGCGTCAGAAGACCTTGGAACGAGAATTGGAATGGATTCGTATGTCTCCTAAAGCCAGACAATCCAAGGGTAAGGCTCGTTTGAATGCCTACGATAAATTGATTGGAGAAGAATCCAAGGACAAGGAAGCCAAGTTGGAACTCTTTATCCCACCAGGCCCACGCCTGGGTGCCAAGGTGATTGAGGTCAACAACGTGTCTAAAGCCTATGGGGACAAGTTGCTTTTTGAAAACCTCAGTTTCTCCCTTCCACAAGGGGGTATTGTGGGCATCATTGGTCCCAACGGTGCGGGTAAGTCTACCCTCTTCAAATTGATTACTGGGCAAGAAAAGCCAGATTCAGGAAACTTTGAGGTGGGAGAAACAGTGAAATTGGCCTACGTGGACCAGGAGCACGATACCTTGGATCCCAACAAGACCGTGTACCAGTTGATCTCCGAAGGCAATGAGCTAATGAAGTTGGGCAATAAGGAAGTAAACTCACGGGCCTACGTTTCCAAGTTCAACTTCGCGGGGTCGGATCAGGAGAAAAAAGTGGGCGTACTTTCCGGTGGAGAACGCAACCGCGTGCACTTGGCAATCACCTTGAAAGAGGGCGGCAACTTACTTTTACTCGATGAACCGACCAATGATTTGGACGTGAACACGCTTCGTGCCTTGGAGGAAGCCTTGGAAAACTTTGGAGGCTGTGCCGTAGTCATTTCCCACGACCGGTGGTTCCTAGATCGAATCTGTACGCATATCCTGGCCTTTGAAGGCGACTCACAGGTATACTGGTTTGAGGGTAACTTCTCCGACTACGAGGAAAACAAGAAGAAGCGTCTAGGCGACGTGATGCCGAAGCGTATCCGATATAAGAATTTGAAATAAGCAACCTTATTTCCACTTCCAAAC
>JBANGF010000003.1:0-7641 GCA_037975655.1 Bacteroidota bacterium
TGGTCGAAGGGGACTCTGCAGGGGGATCAGCCAAGCAGGGGAGAGATCGAGATTTTCAAGCGATCCTACCACTTAAAGGAAAAATCCTCAACGTCGAAAAGGCACACGAACACAAAATCTACGACAACGACGAGATCAAAAACATCCTGACAGCACTTGGGGTGAAGTTTGGAACCGTCAATGACGACAAGGAACTAGATCTTTCCGGTCTGCGCTACCACAAAATCATCATCATGACGGATGCGGACATCGACGGTTCGCACATTAGAACCCTCATTTTGACTTTGTTCTTCCGTTACATGCGTACCTTGATCGAAAGAGGGTACGTCTACATTGCACTTCCACCTTTGTATTTGCTCAAAAAGGGTAAAGACGAGCGCTATTGCTGGACCGAAGAGGAACGCAAGCGTCTGATCTCGGAAATGGCCAAGGAAGGCAAGGAGGATAGCGTAGGCATTCAGCGTTACAAGGGTCTTGGGGAAATGAACCCAGAGCAACTTTGGTCTACCACCATGGATCCCAATACGCGAACCTTGAAGCAGGTAACTATTGATTCTGCTGCCGAAGCAGATCACTTATTTAGCATGCTGATGGGCGATGAAGTGGCTCCACGAAGAGACTTTATCGAGAAGAATGCCAAATACGCTAAAATCGATAGTTAATGTTTGGGGGCTTTCTAGCCCCCTTTTTTCTAGAAAAATTAAGGACTTAGGTAACGAAGCCAATCAGATTACGTAAGACCACTCTGAAACACACACCTGTATGAAACTGGCGGCAGATAAATACGAGTCCATCATCCAAAAAAGTGACCTGATCAGTAGAGATTTGAGTTGGGTGAGATTCAACGAACGAGTTCTCGATCAATCCAAAAAGAGTTTTCGAAGCATCTTTGAAAAATTAAAGTTCTTGGCCATCACTGCTTCCAACATGGATGAGTTTTTCATGATCCGTGTAGGTTCCTTGTACAATTACTTGGATTATGAAAAAGAGCGGGTAGATTACTCAGGATTGCGTGAAGAGCCCTTCAAGGAAAAATTGATGAAGGATTGCCAGCGCTTTCATGGGGAGCAGCAACAGCATTTCATCCATACTATTCTTCCGGAATTGCATGAGGAGGGAATTTCTTTGGTGAATGTATCCAAACTTACTCCTGAAGAACAGGAGAAAGTTAAAGAGTACTTTCTGAAGGCGATTTACCCTATGTTGACTCCCATGGTGTACGATGGGTACCGTACCTTTCCTATTTTGATGAACAAACTGTTGGTCTTTGGGGTGGTCACCACAAGCCCAGGGGAAAGAAAGGACATGCGAAAAATGAGTTTTGTGCAGATTCCAGCCAATATCCCACGATTTTTTGAGATTGAGCGGGAGGATTCCTTGACCTTGATCCCAATTGAGGAAGTCATCCGTGAAAATTTGATTTCCCTCTTCCGAAATGTGGAGATTGAGTCAGTCAGCCTCTTCCGGATCACCCGAAATGGGGATTTCACCTTGGAAGAAAGTGAAGACATGGATGCCAACTTCCTCGAAGAAGTAAAGCGAAAGTTGATGGAGCGCAAGACTGGTCGTGTGGTACGAATTGACATCGAAGAGGGGTATTCCAAATGGATGCTCAGCTCCTTGCTTGAACGCTGGAACCTTCGTACTGATTCTGTATTTATGGTCAAGCGTGCGAGCATGATTGATTTTACAGGCTTATGGCAGATTGTGGGTAACAAGCGCTTTCGTGAAAAATTGCCCCAAATCCCAGATCCTGTCAAGCCACTTTCGTACCCAGAAGAGGGGAGAGCAGATATTTTCGAGATATTGAAAGAACGAGACATTTTGCTGCATCATCCGTACAACAACATCGACTCGATCCTTGATTTGATTGAAAATGCTGCCGATGACCCAGATGTGATGGCTATTAAAATGACCATTTACCGCTTGGCAAAGGATAGTCGCATCACCAAGGCCTTACTTCGTGCTGCAGAAAATGGAAAGCACGTATCCGTGTTGTTTGAAGTAAAAGCGCGCTTTGATGAGGAGAACAATATCCGAGAGGCGAAAAAACTACAGAAAGCGGGTTGCTTCGTCATCTATGGAATTTCAAATCTAAAAACCCATACTAAACTCTTGCTTATCGTCAAAAAAGACGATCAAGAGATTACGCGTTACGTGCATTTGGGATCGGGTAATTACAACGAGGATACAGCAAGGCTTTACACAGACATCGGACTATTGACCACCAATGAAGTACTTGCCAATGACGTATCCGAATTCTTCAATGTAATCACGGGGCATTCCGTGCCAAGCGACTACCGCAACTTGATCACTGCACCTCGGGATATGCGACATCAGTTGATTTCCTTCATTGAGCAGGAGGCCAAGAATGCGAAAAATGGGCTACCTAGTGGCATATTTATCAAGGTTAACTCACTCGAAGATTCTGAAATCATTTATGCACTTTACCGGGCTTCACAGCAGGGTGTGCCTGTTAAGTTGATCGTTCGGGGTATTTGTTGCCTTCGACCTCAAAGAAAAGGATTGAGTGAAAACATCGAAGTGCTCTCCATTGTGGGAGATTTCTTGGAGCATAGCCGCATCTATCATTTCCATAACAATGGAGAAACACGTACCTACTCGGGTAGTGCAGACATGATGGTGCGAAGCTTTGACAAGCGATTGGAATCCTTATTTAAAGTAGAATCCCCTTTGCTTGAAAAGCAGTTGATGAATATTCTATCTTACAACTTGAGAGATAATGCCAACTCCTACACCATGCAAGAGGATGGGACCTATGTGGCTAAGGCACCTGCAGAAGGCGAAGCAAGGTTCAATATCCATCAAGAGTTTTTTAAGGTAGAAGTAAAACAGGTGCTTGGCGTAAAATTGGTGGAAGAAAAACAAGCTGTTGGCTCACCTGAGGATCAAGAAGTAACTGGTGTTAATTAAGGATTTGTATTGATTTAAAAATGAACAGAAGAAATCTGTAGATGAACTTCAGAATTAAACTTTTTTATTCTGAATTAGAATAATTCGAGAGTGATTGAATTGGAAAAAATAAAAAAATTCAATTTTTTCTCTTGGATTTTGATTTATTCAGAATTGTGGTATTTTTGAATCTATTGTGGTAGTTAAATAATAGTTGGTTTAGTTTTCAAATAAAGGGCAGGAGATTTTCTCCTGCTTTTTTACTTTCTACCCAGGAGATTATTTTTACTTTCCACTTAGCACGAGGACATAAAAAAGCCCAAACGAAAGTTTGGGCTTTGGAGTACAGACGGAAGGATTCGAACCCTCAACCCTCGGAGCCGAAATCCGATATTCTATCCAGTTGAACTACGTCTGCGTACTATTTTTATAGCGCGGCTTTTACTCGCTCTGCTGCTTCCTTCAAGGTGATGGCTGAGAATACTTTCAAGCCTGAATCGTCAATAATTTTTGCTCCCTCTGCGGCATTGGTACCCTGTAGGCGAACAATGATAGGAACGCGAATATCTCCGATGGATTTGTAGGCCTCTACCACACCATTGGCGATACGGTCGCAACGAACAATACCACCAAATACGTTGATTAGGATTGCCTTTACATTCGGATCTTTCAGGATGATTCGGAAACCAGCCTCTACCGTAGTAGCATTGGCTCCTCCACCTACATCCAGGAAATTTGCAGGTTCACCACCAGAAAGTTTGATCATGTCCATAGTCGCCATCGCAAGACCCGCTCCGTTGACCATACAGCCCACGTTTCCGTCCAATTTCACGTAATTGAGTCCTGACTCACCTGCTTCCACTTCCAAAGGATCTTCTTCAGCCAAATCTCTCAATTCGGCCAACTTAGGTTGACGGTAAAGCGCATTGTCATCCACATTCACTTTGGCATCTACTGCCAAAATCTTATCGTCTGAAGTTTTGAGTACAGGGTTGATTTCAAATTGAGAGGAGTCGGTACCTACATAAGCAGCATACAATGCTCCGATAAACTTCACCATCTCTTTGTGAGCTGTACCAGTCAACCCCAATTTGAAGGCAACTTTACGGGCTTGGAAGCCTTGTAAGCCAACTTTAGGATCGATCCATTCCTTGATGATTTTTTCAGGGTGGTGTTCTGCTACTTCTTCAATGTCCATACCCCCTTCTGTGGATGCCATAATCACATTAGAACCAGTGGCACGATCCAGTAGGATAGACATGTAATACTCTTTGGGTTCGGATGCTCCAGGATAGTACACATCCTCAGCAATCAACACCTTATTTACTTTTTTTCCCTCAGCACCTGTTTGGATAGTTACCAATGTTCCTCCCAAAATCGCAGCTGCTTTTTCTTTCACATCTTCCAATTTCTTGGCAAGAACCACTCCTCTAGAGCCAGTTTCTTTAACTTCTCCTTTTCCTCTTCCACCTGCGTGAATCTGTGCCTTGATCACGAACCAAGAAGTACCGGTTTGCGCATTGAGTTTCACAGCTGCCTCATGTGCCTCGTCTGGGGTGCTGGCTACAATACCCTCTTGGATACGAACTCCATATCCTTTTAATACCTCTTTAGCCTGATATTCGTGAATATTCATCTGTGGAAATTTTTGCCCGAAGATAAGCGGGTGAAGGCAATATAGCAAACTGGAATCCTCGATTTTTTGGAAAATAGCCTGTTCATTCCTGGAATAAAAGGATTTGTTTTACATTTAAAAAATCAAAAATGAGTAGCATGCTGATTGCCAAAGGTATTCATAAATCGTACGGTTCTCTTGAGGTGTTAAAAGGGGTAGATTTGGAAATTTCTAAAGGAGAAATCGTTTCCATTGTAGGAGCATCTGGTGCAGGAAAAAGTACCCTTCTCCATATTTTAGGCACCCTGGATCGTCCGGATCAGGGAGAATTATCGCTCAATGCGCAAAATTTGATGCAACTTAAGGGGGATTCTTTGGCGGAGTTTCGAAATGCAAAAATTGGCTTCGTTTTTCAATTTCATAACCTACTTCCCGAATTCACTGCTTTGGAGAATATTTGTATTCCAGGGTTTATTCAAGGGAGGGAGGAAAAAGAATTGAAGAAGCGTGCTGAAGAATTGGGAGAAATTCTTGGGATTCGCCATCAGTTGGACCACAAGCCTTCCGAACTATCTGGTGGTGAGCAGCAGCGAGTGGCCGTAGCCCGTGCGCTGATCAATAATCCAGATTTGGTGTTTGCAGATGAACCCAGTGGCAATTTGGATACCAGCAATGCAAGAACACTACATGACTTATTTTTCAAGTTGCGGGACACTTACCATCTTTCCTTTGTGCTCGTGACCCACAATGAGGAATTGGCAGCCATGGCTGACCGAAAGGTGGTCATGAAGGATGGGCGCATCGAAGGGATTTGATCACTTCTGGAGTTGCCTAATCATCGCAGCCACATGGGCTTTGTTTTCAAATAATCCTTGAAAAACTCCCGCGATTTGGTGCTTGCTATCCAAGAGGTAGGTCACCCGAGTGGGCATTTTGATCAAGGGAAGTAGCGCATCGTAGGCTTTACAAACTTTTCCTGATTCGTCTGCTAAGAGTTCAAAAGGAAGTCGGTGTGTTTTTTTAAACTTTTCATGGGTGGCCAGGCTATCTCGACTAATGCCGAACACGGGAATGTCCAAGTCCCGGAAGGCAGCAAATTGATCCCGAAATTCGCAAGCCTCCGTGGTACAACCCGGTGTGAAGTCTTTGGGATAAAAGTAAAGGATGACAGATTTTCCTGCTAGGTCTTTGGAAAGGGTGATACTACCCAAGGTCGTGGCAGTAAGTGTAAAATCCGGGGCTGAAGTTCCAACGGTTAAGGCCATATTTTTTTTATTAAAACAGTTTTAAATCGAGAAGGTTTTTAATCTAGGTCCTTCTACTAGGCCAACCTAGGAAGAATCTTTTAGATTTGTATACCCATTTCTTTAACCTGCGCTTTGTCCCTAAAAATCAGCCCCGTACAGTCCATGCTTTTGGCGAGCGTATTTTTTGCGCTGATGAATGTATCGGTCAAATTTATTCCACACATACCTGCTATTGAAATTGTGTGGTTTCGATCTGTTTTCAGCGCAGTATTCACGGTTTTAGTGTTGCGTCAAAAAGGAATTCCAATTTTAGGAATCCACAAACTAAGTTTAGTTGCAAGAGGCATAGTAGGTTCCATCAGTTTGATTCTATTTTTTTACACCCTCCAGCGAATTCCCTTGGCTACTGCAGTGACCCTGCAGTACCTATCTCCCATATTCACCACCATTTTGGGTATTTTTATATTAAAGGAGAAAGTACGGGCAAGGCAGTTTGTGTATTTTGGATTAGCCTTTGCAGGGGTATTGCTGATTCAAGGCGTTGATCCACGAGTGGATGCCTTGAGTGCTTTTCTAGGATTGGTTTCTGCGTTGGCTTCGGGGGTAGCCTATAACCTAATTCGAAAGTTGAAAGGAATTGAACATCCCATGGTGATCATATTTTATTTCCCCTTGGTGACCTTGCCTATTGCTTCGCTACTGATGTATTTCGAGTGGGTGACTCCAGTCGGGTGGGATTGGTTGATTTTGTTGTGGATTGGGTTTTGTACCCAAAATGCGCAGTACTTTATGACCTTGGCCTACCAGTCGGGCAACGTGTCACGAATTTCTAGTTTGAGTTACCTTGGAGTGGTTTATGCCTTGATTTTTGGTTTTCTTTTATTCGGTGAAACTTTCCCAATACCTGCCTACATCGGGATGGTTATGGTATTCATTGGTATACTTTTGAATTTGCGGGTAAAATAGTTTGTAGTTTTGCAGTTCCTAATCCTTTCTTTTTGATGAAAATCACCAAAGACCTCTACCAAAGTAACCTTGTGCTGCTGACGGATTTTTACCAACTGACCATGGCTTATGCTTATTGGAAGTCAGGCAAGGGGGAACAAGAAGCAGTGTTCAACTTGTTCTTTAGAAAGAATCCTTTTGAAGGTGGATTTACGCTAGCGGCAGGCTTGGATTACGTAGTGGACTTCTGTAGTAACCTGCGATTTGGTGATACCGAATTGGATTATCTCCGCGAAATGAAGCAGAAAGATGGAAGTCCCTTATTCGTAGAGGCATTTTTGGCCTATTTGAAAGACCTTCGATTTACCTGTGATGTAGATGCTGTAGAAGAGGGAACCGTGGTATTTCCCAATGCACCTTTGGTGCAAGTAAAAGGCACCTTGATTCAGTGCCAGCTGCTGGAAACTCCCTTGCTCAATATACTCAATTTCCAAACGCTGATTGCCACGAAGGCTGCACGCATCAATTTAGCTACCCAAGGGGCACCTGTATTGGAATTTGGATTGCGCCGAGCGCAAGGCATTGACGGGGCGCTGGCTGCGAGCAGAGCTTCCTATATTGGAGGCTGCAGTTCAACTAGTAATGTGATGGCGGGAAAACTATTTGGAATCCCGGTGTCTGGAACGCATGCCCACAGTTGGATACTTTCCTTTGATTCTGAATTGGAAGCATTTTATGCCTATGCGGAAGCCTTTCCGGACCATTGCGTGTTTTTGGTGGACACCTACGATACGTTGATGGGGGTAAAAAATGCCATCCAAGTGGGTTTAAGTCTTCGACAAAAAGGGAAGGAGATGCTAGGTATTCGGATTGATTCGGGTGATTTGGCCTATTTTTCGATTCAAGCCAGGCAGTTACTGG
>JBANGF010000010.1:0-3443 GCA_037975655.1 Bacteroidota bacterium
TGACTTGAGTGAAGAGGAGCAGCGCTGGCTTCAAGAAGCGGCGGATGAATCTGCGATTTACCAAACCCAACTTTGGAAAGCGGCAGTAGAAGAAGCACTTCGAGAGGTGCAGAAAGCGGGAGTAAAGATAAGTTACCCTTCCAAAGAACCGTTTTTAGAAAAAGTTGCGGGAGTTTATTCACAGGTATTTCAAGAACAGCAACAATTGGAAGCATTGGTTCAACGAATTCAACAGACGACAAAATGAAATTAAAGTCTGCATTAGATCAATTTATTCAGTTTACCATCGCCCTATTGATGGGTCTGATGGTGTTGAATGTTACCTGGCAGGTGGTCTCACGCTACCTTTTGGGGGACCCGAGCTCATTTACCGATGAATTGGCTCGGTACAGCATGATTTGGTTGGGCCTCTTAGGAGCTGCCTATGTATCAGGTAAGCAGGGTCATTTGGCGATCGATGTGTTGGTGGAAAAAATACAGGGCAAAAAGCTCTTTTATTTACAGCTTTTCATTCACGGCATGGTTATTTTTTTTGGAGCGGTAATTATGGTAGGGGGAGGGGCTAACCTCGTTTACATTTCCCAGCTGTTGCAACAAAAATCAGCGACTCTTCAGGTGCCCTTGTCTTGGGTATATGCCATGGTTCCTATATCTGGAATTTTAGTGGTGTATTACCATAGTTTTCATGTTGTGCAACTTATTAAAAGCCAAGATTAACCATGGAATGGATTGCTATTTTTATCTTGGTTTTAAGTTTTGTCTCGCTTTTACTCCTGGGTGTTCCAGTTGCCTGGAGCTTGGGTCTTTCTAGCTTTTTTACCCTTCTAGTTTCAGTATCAACCCTACCTGCTGCTACCACCATTGCCCAGCGAATGGCCACGGGCTTGGATAGTTTTTCCCTACTGGCGATCCCATTCTTTGTGTTGGCGGGTGAGATCATGAACAAAGGGGGTATTGCAAATCGGCTAATTGACTTTGCGAAGGGGCTCACTGGCAAACTTCCAGGTGGGCTTTTGTATGTAAACATTATCGCGGCCATGCTTTTTGGAGCGATTGCTGGTTCGGCCGCTGCTGCTGCTTCCGCCTTAGGAAGTATTTTAGGCAAGCGAATGGACGCCGAAGGCTATCCCAAAACGTTGGGGGTGGCAGTAAATATCACCTCCTCTACCACGGGATTAATTATTCCTCCTTCCAATGTATTGATCATTTATTCCTTGGCTAGTGGTGGGGTTTCCATTGCAGCACTTTTTGTGGCAGGGTATTTACCTGGGATACTTTTAGGCGTTTCCTTGATGGTTTGTGCAGCCATTTTTATTAAGAAAAATAAGCTTCCCTATGCCGAAGCTGTAAGTTTTGGGTACTTGGCCCAATCTTTTTGGAGAGCATTGCCAAGCCTTTTTCTACTTTTCCTGGTGATAGGAGGTATTGTGGCTGGGATATTCACAGCAACTGAGGCCTCGGCCATAGCAGTGGTGTATACCTTATTACTTTCTTTGTTTTACAAGGAACTCAAGATGTCTGAGCTTCCTGGCATCCTTGTTCGTTCTTCGGAAACCACCGCTGTGGTTTTGTTGTTGATCGGCACCTCAATGAGCATGTCTTGGGTGATGTCTGCAGAGGATATCCCACAACTGATCAGTGAGTTTATGCTCACTTTGAGTGATAATAAGTGGGTGATTTTGATTGTGATCAATATCATTTTACTGTTTGTAGGAACCTTCATGGACATCACTCCTGCAGTGTTGATTTTCACCCCTATTTTTTTGCCTGTAGTCACCAAGGTAGGAGTAGATCCCGTGCATTTTGGGATGATGATGGTGGTCAATCTTTGTATTGGTTTGTGTACTCCTCCGGTGGGCTCCTTACTATTTGTAGGGGTATCTATTGCTAAAATCTCCTTAACACAAGTGCTGCGCCCCTTATTGCCCTTCTTTTTGGCGATGGTAATCGCCTTGGCCTTGATTACCCTGTTCCCAGAGATCAGTCTGTTTTTACCTCGGATTTTTGATCTGATTTAACTTAAAATGCCACTAATTCAATTTGAAGAATAGGTTTAGATTGGAAGGATGAAAAAAGAAGTAGTGCTTGTATTTCAAAAAAATGAGGTCTTGGGAAAGGTGAAAACTCGCCTTGCTGCAAGTGTGGGAGAAAAGCAAGCATTGGAAATCTACCTACAGCTACTTGACAAGACATACCTCGCCTTAAGGGATATTTCGGTTTCCACCATCACCTATTTTTCAGAATTTATCCCTGATAATCCAATCCATTCTGCTGAAAACAAACTAGTTCAGGTGGGGCAGGATTTGGGGGAGCGGATGAAAAATGCCTTTGCTGGTTGCTTTGAATCAGGGATGCAAAAAGTAGTGTTGATTGGTACCGATTGCCCAAGTTTGGAAGGCAAGCACATAATTCAGGCTTTTGAAGCCTTGGATCAATCTGACTTAGTTTTAGGTCCTGCAAAGGATGGGGGATACTACTTGATTGGAATGAAGCGCCGTTCGGATTTTTTATTTGAAGGAATTTTTTGGAGTACAGAATTGGTCTTGTCGCAGACTTTGGCTTTGGCTGCAGCGCAGGGCATTCAAACCAGTCTATTGCCAGTTTTGGAGGATATTGACACCCTAGAAGATTGGGAGCGCTATTGTTCCCAAATTGTAGATAGGCCTTATATTAGTCCATCTGAACAAAGAAAGTAACGAGTTGACCATTAATGTGTAAAAATAGAAAAAGCTAGACTTTACAGATGAATTCGATTAACCCTACACGTAGTTTGTTTTTCAAAGCGATTTGCCTCTTGTTTTTTCTTTTTTGGATGAGCCCATCTACTAAGGCACAAGCACAAAAGGAGACAGCAACTTATGAAATAGTCGTACTCGGATTAAAAATTGGAAACCTAACCGCTCAAAAGTTAGCGGGTGCTGATTCGGTGCGCTACACGGTAGATAGTCGTGTTAAATTCTGGTTTTTTGGAGATGTGGATCTACAGTTTCTCACGCGCTCGCATTTCAAGGGGGGTAAAATCACCAAAACCTTTTCCGAATCAAAAACTAACCGAGGAAACTTTGACTCAAAAGTTAATTGGACTGGGGCGCAGTATCAAGTAGATGCGAAGTCCTATAAATATGCCAATAGGACTTCCTTGAAAGGACCTTTATCTTGGTCAAGTTCCAAGTTATTTTTTCATGAGCCAAGTGGACAGGAGATTTTTCTTTCTGAGGTGTATGGAGTTTCTGCACCAATCAAAAAGATTAAACCTGGCATCTATGAAATTGAGGTAGAAGGGAATACCAACCAATACCACTACCAAGGGGGTAAGTTGGTCAAAATAGTCGTTGAAAGTCCAATTAAGGATTATCAAGTTCGACGAGTGAAGTAGATAAACCCTAGTTAGTTGGCACTGATTTTTTTTGCCAAATCCACGAGTCGGTTCGCATAGCCGGATT
>JBANGF010000016.1:0-3302 GCA_037975655.1 Bacteroidota bacterium
ATCAAATTGAGTGAAAAAGTTGCACTTGTGGGTGATGTATCTACCATTTTGAATGGTCGCCAGACCATCACTTTCGATGGAGCAAACGCGATTCTACCTAGCACAATGCCGAATCCAGCCACAAACAATGGTTTTTACGGACCAAACGCTACTTGGTGGACTGGTACATTGGGATTGAACATCTATTTGGGTAAGCAAACTCAACATGCAGACTGGTTTATAGCTGCTAACAACTACGCTACTAAAGAAGAGTTGGCAACACAAATCAACGGCATCAAGGATATGTTGAAAGATTCTGACGCTGACGGTGTGCCTGATTACTTAGACAAAGAGCCTAACACTCCTGCTGGAGCAAGAGTAAGCCCATCTGGATCAACTCTTGATTCTGACGGAGATGGTACTCCAGACCACCTTGACAAATGTCCATTCCAGCCAGGTGCTGCTGCTTCTAATGGTTGCCCAGTTGAGGTTTCTAGAGACGAAGTAGATTACCTAAGAAAGGCAATCAACGATGGTTATGTAAACGTGTACTACGCTTTCGACAGCGATAAGCCACTAGGCTATTCAATCAGCGCTGCTCAATACATTTCCAACTTCTTGAAGAGAAACCCTGGAGTTTCTGTAGAAGTAAAAGGTTATGCTGACGAGTTGGGTGAAGAAGACTACAACATCAAACTTTCTGAAAGCAGAGCCAAGGCGGTATATGACTTGCTTATTGCTTCTGGTGTAGATGCTTCTCGCGTATCTTACAAAGGTTACGGCGAAGACACTTCTGTAGACAAGTCTTCTGCTGATGCAAGACAAATGGCAAGAAGAGCAAGTTTCGTAGTGAAGTAATTCTTGATCACAAAAAAAAAGAGGCTGGAAAATCCAGCCTCTTTTTTTTGCCCCAACCTGAAAGCAGTTCATTTTTTATGCCTTTTCCTACCGATTAACTGATTGGATTTCAAAAGGAAATTTTAGAGATCTTCCTGCTTTTCTTTGTATTTTTAGAAATGTTTATACTTTCTCAACAGGCTTCCATTGCCAATCAATTTTTGGCAGAAATGCGGGATGAGCAGATCCAAAAGGACCGATTGCGCTTTCGGAAAAATCTAGAACGTCTTGGGGAAATCCTAGCCTATGAGGTTTCCAAAACCTTATCCTACCGGGAAAAAGAAGTTCAGACTCCATTGGAAAAGACAAAAATGCAACTGCCATCGGATCAGGTAGTTGTAGTCGCTGTGTTGCGGGCCGCACTCCCATTTTACCAAGGCTTTTTGAATTTTTTTGATCAAGCCGAAAGTGGGTTTATTGGCGCCTTTCGGGAAGAATCCGGAGCCGAACTCACTGTTAACCTGGGTTATCATGCAAGTCCTAGCCTGGACAACAAAGTGTTGATCTTAGTAGACCCTATGCTTGCCACAGGTCAATCTTGCGTAGAATCCCTACAAACCTTACTCAAACATGGAACACCCAAATCCATTCATCTGGTCGCTGCTTTTGCTGCACCCGAAGGAGTAGAGCACCTAAAGAAATGCCTATCCGTCCCTTACTCTATTTGGTTGGGCTCCCTTGACACTAAACTTAACTCCTCTTCCTATATCGTTCCTGGCTTAGGAGATGCTGGAGATCTCGCCTTTGGAGAAAAAATCTAGCTTCAAATAAAAATTACCTATCCCAAGGTAATCCAACTTCAAAACTGTAAGTCAATGAACAGTCTGTAGGGGAACAATACCTACAATTTTTTGTTTTTCATTAGACTTCATCCTTCCTTAGCTACAGGTGGATATCACTCAGCAGCCCGCCAACCAGCTTTCTATTAGAAATAGTACCTGACCCATGCAAGAAGCTTTTCTGACCTTTGTAGGTATTTACCTCTTATCCATGTTTAAGTTTGTGGCTGGACCAGTATTAGGTGCGGCAGCTGGATACAGTCCATGGCAAATCATTGTCGTAAGCGTATTAGGGATGATGAGCAGTGTGACACTTTTCACTTTTCTCGGAACCCGCATTAAAAAATGGGTTCAAAGGCGATATGGAAAGCAAAAGAAATTATTTACCCAGAAAAATCGCCGAATCGTTCGTGTATGGAATTCCTACGGAGAGCTGGGCATCGCCTTTTTAACCCCAATCCTACTCACCCCAATTGGAGGAACCCTCATTTTGGTTTCTTTTGGTTCAGCAAAAAAGAAGATTATCAGCTACATGCTCTTGAGCGGATTGGCTTGGGCTACCTTTTTTAGTTTTTCAATAGAATGGATGCTCTCCATTCCAGTTGTGGCTGCACTATTTGGGTAACTCCTGATCTGGAAGTATTTCGATATCTTGGATCAATACCCGCTTGGCGATTTCTTGTCCAGTCAAGGTAGCTGCTAAGCCTCCCATGGCCGTTTCCTTGTAGCGGCTTTCCATAGATGCCCCAATCTCTCCCATCGCTTCAATGCATTCATCTACGGGGATGACTGCACTGACATTGGATAAGGCAATTTGGGCGGAACTGAAGGAAATCGCTGCAGCACTTGCATTTCTTACCACACAGGGCACTTCCACCAAGCCCGCAACCGGGTCACATACTAGTCCCAACATACATTGAATCGTGATGGCTACTGCATTAAAAAGTTGATCTGTTGTTCCTCCCAAGCAATGGACAATCGCACCTGCTGCCATAGCTGCTGCCGAACCTGTTTCCGCTTGACAACCACCTACTGCCCCTGCCAAACTTGCCTTTTGCTCAATGATTAAGGCTATTCCGGCTCCGATGAGCAAACCTTCACAAATCTGTGTATCGGTAAGGTTGTGAATCTCTTGAAGAGTCACCAAAGTACCTGGAAGAATTCCAGAAGCACCAGCCGTAGGCGCAGCCACTACCCGACCCATACAGGAGTTGACCTCTTTGGCAGCCAAAGCTCTGGATATTAGGCGCTGAAACTCTGGGGAAAGAACCGTAAGGGGATTGGTATATACTTTCTTGGCACCATTTGCGATCATTCCTGATCGAGAACTCATTTCCTGTTCCAAGCCCGTCTTCACCGCATCTTTCATGACTTGATAGGCTTGCTGTATCCCCAGCCAAATTTCCTCATGGGTAGCTCCTTTTTGCGCCACCTCATAGTCAAGCACAACCTCCACTAAAGAAAGAGATTTTTCCTCAGCGTATTTTTTCCATCCACTAAAACTTTCAAATAGAAATGACATAATTCTTTGGGTTTATTTCTTAGCACTCATAAAGATTCCAGCTCCGGCGCTAACTTAAAAATCAAAATTGATAGTTTGGGTAAGCGCTGGATCCAAACTCAAAGCAACCGGACAAGTGCGGGCAG
>JBANGF010000020.1:0-4758 GCA_037975655.1 Bacteroidota bacterium
CACCCATGATCCAGAGGCAGAAACACGGGATACGGACTATGTCTTTATGCGTTTTGTGATGGATTATTTGCCTACTGGTGTGGTAGGCTTATTGTTCGCAGCCATTTTTGCTGCAGCGATGTCCTCTTCTTCTTCTGAATTAAATGCCCTAGGTAGCACCACTACGGTGGATTTGTACAAGCGATCGATTCGTAAGGAAGCGAGTGATACCCATTATGTCAACTCTTCCAAATTGTTTACTGCATTCTGGGGATTAGGAGCCATTCTGTTTGCTACTTATGCCTCTCTTTTTGAGAACCTGATTCAAGCGGTGAACTTACTAGGTTCTTTATTTTACGGAACGATCTTGGGGATTTTTGTAGTAGGATTTTTTATCAAATGGATCAAGGGCCAGGCCGTATTCTTGGCAGCCTTACTTTCACAAGCCTTGATTTTAGTAGTCCATTTCTTTAATGGCACAGGGCTTTTTGGGATGCATTGGGAAATTGGTTTTCTCTGGTACAATGCAATTGGATGCCTTTCTGTGGTCTTATTTGGGCTAATCTTGCAGGCCGGGATAGGTACTTTTGGCAACAAAAAATCGTTTAAAGATTAATTCATTAAGAAAAAAAAAGAAGCCTTAGAGTAATCGAAGGCTTCTTTTTTTGCTTACTTGATGGATTTGATCAAGCGGTCATTTAGACCTACATAATCCAAATTTTTGCCTTCTTCGGCTAGTTTCTTGGACTTGGTGGCAGTCTCCAAAGCCTCAGTCTTTTTGCCAAGGCTCAATTCAATTTTTGCTTGAAGGTGTAAGGTCCAGTATTTTGGATCAGAAGTGGTTGACTGTTTAATCCAGGTATAAGCTTGGTTGAGATCCTTATTACTAGTGAAATAATAATTGGCAGCTTGATATAGTAAGGCCGGATTAGTGCTTTGCGCATCAATTACCTGCTTTTTGATATCAGCCATCACAATTGGATCTACTTCAGTTTGAATGGTAAATTCTACACGCGTTTGTTCCCACTTGATTGAAAGATCCGCACTTGAATCTGTCAACTTCGCGAAACTAATTTCGAAAGAATCGTACAATCTACTTGTTTTGGCGGGTGTTGCTGTGAAGCGAAGCAGGTCATCCTTGGGATCGTAGCCAATAGCTCCCCAAAGTTTGGTGTTTTTACTTAGAATTATGGTCCAGGAAGTTTTACCTGGGATGGAGTAAAGCGCATAGGAACCTGCAGGAACTTTGGTGCCGCTAATGCTTACATCTGTGGAGAAATTAAGGATGGTTGCTCCATTTGCACCGGTCCTCCAAACTTCACCAAATGGGACTAGTTCACCGAAAATTTTTCTACCCTTGGTACTTGGTCTGCTAAAATCCACCGTTACATCTGTGAGTCCTACTTTTTGTATGATTTTAGAACTAGGACTAGCCTGAGGCATTTGGATTTGTTGGGCAATGCTCGAAATGCTAAAGAAGAGAAAAGCCAGGATCAGTAGGTTGAATTTTTGTGTCATTGCTGTTTTTTATAAATGTGCAAGTAGTTAAATCAAATAGACCTCTTAGTAGTGATCTCATTTTAGACCTGCAAGTTCTTAGAATATTCTTTTTTTTCTTAAAAAAGGCTGAGGAATTTGGTAAATGAATTTTTTACCCTGTCTTAATGCACTAATTTTGGAATAATTAAGCCACGAGTTTATGAGTCTTGCAATAATTAGTCCAGGTAGAGACCCGAGCGTTTGGATTGATGCGCTTCGGTCCCATCATCCTGAAATTGATATTCAAGTTTATCCTGAAATTAACCGGCCTGAGGCTGTGGAGATGGCGTTACTTTGGCAGCATCCTCCTGGTTACCTCAAAAACTTTCCCAACTTAAAATTAATTAGTTCTTTAGGGGCCGGGGTAGACCATATTCTTTCAGATCCCACAGTTGGGGATGCGCTTCCGATTGTTCGAATTGTGGATGAAAAACTGACTTGGTCCATGACCAATTATGTAATCATGGGAGTATTGAACTTTCATAGGCAGTTCCTTCGTTATCATCATGACCAACAAAAAAAGACTTGGGACATGACGAATCCAGAGATCCCAGTTAAAGTAGGAGTGATGGGTGTTGGTGCTTTGGGGGGAGATTTGTTGACTAAGTTAGATGGATTAGGATTTGAGGTGGTTGGTTTTGGTTTTTCTGATAAAAAAGACTTTACTTACCCTTACTTTCAAAAAGATCAACTGGAAGAATTCCTTTCACAGGTCAATGTTTTAGTATGTTTGCTTCCACTTACCCCAGAAACCGAGGGAATTTTAAATCTTTCGCTTTTCAAAAAGTGTACAAAAGGTACCTATTTGATTAATGTTGCTAGAGGGAAGCATTTAAATGAAGGAGATTTATTGACGGCTTTAAATGAAGGAATGCTCTCTGGGGCTCTATTAGATGTTTTTCAAGTAGAGCCTTTGCCAGTAACTCACCCATTTTGGGAGGAAAAGCGGATCCAACTGACTCCTCATATCGCGTCTGTAACGAATCCAAAAGCCGCCGCTCCTCAAATTATTGAAAATTATAATCGTTTAAAAACCTATCTTCCTTTTCTTAATCTCGTAAATCGCACTAGAGGTTACTAACTACCAGCCATGGCTTCTCCATTTACCATTCTATGTCCGATTGATTTTTCAGAATGTTCTTTGAATGCGCTGGAATATGCCTCAAAAATTGGGGAAAAGTACAAAGCCAGATTAATCGTGTTTCATGTCCTGAATAAGCAGGACTACCAAAAATTGGCTCCTTTAGACTTAAATGGTACCTACCAGGAAGAGTTTGTAAAGAATAAGTTAGCAAGCTTGCAAGCGGCAGTTCTTCAAGAAAGTCTTCCCAAAGGGCTACATAGTTGTGAGGTGATGCTTTCAGAGGGATCAATCGTTCAGAAGACCATTGAATATTCACAAAAAATCTATGCGAATTTGATTGTAGTAGGGACTGAGGGTATGAACGATTTCAAAGAGCAGGTTTTTGGAAGCCGCTCTAGTCGCTTGGTGTTGCAATCGGACCGCGATATTTTGGTTGTCCCTCGCAAAGTGTTTTTCAAGAGACCTCGAAAACTGGTCTATGCTTCGGATTATTTAGAAGAGGACAAGATAGCGATTCAAAAAGTGGTGCAGTTGGCCTCTTTTTTCAATTCGGAAATCGACATCGTTCACGTGTCTTCACGCAGCCGAGTTATAGATAAGGCCTTGCATAAGAACATGTTGGAAGAACTTCAACCATTTGTCAAATACGACTTGGTTAATTATGTCTTGAAATCATTTCGAGATGATCTTGCCCTTGGACTCGAAAATTACCTGCAATTGGCAAAAGGAGATATGCTGGTCACGCTCAGCAAAAAGAAAGAATTTTTTGATCAACTTTTTTCAAAAAACCTTTCTCGCAAAATGTCCTACTTCATTACCAAGCCACTTTGGGTCATCAAGAGTTTTTAGATCCTTTTTTTACCAAAATTCCGCTTAGAAAAGTCAAAAACTCTTTACGCGTAGCCCCTTCAGTCAAGATTCCTTTAATTACAGAAATAATATGACTTGCAGTCAATTTAGGCTTTTTTGCAGTTTTTGGGTTTGATTTTTCCTCCTGCTTTTCTGTTAAAGTTGTATTGTCTGTCTTTACCTGTTCTGGCTCTTTTTTTTGGGGGTATCCTGATAAAGAATCTGCTTTAGTAAAGTTTTGTTGTGCTTTTTCTTGACGCCCCAATTTTTCTTCTACCAATCCCAGATTATTGTAAGCGACAGCATCTTCTGGATCTAATTCGATGGCTTTTTCATAATCAGCAATGGCCCCAACTAAATCTCCAATTCGATCTTTCAAGTAAGCTCTACTGCTGTAGCGGTAGGGATTGTTCGGGTCCAAATTGGCAGCGCGATCCAATTCTTCTATGGCTTCTTCATTTCTACCCAAAAGATGTAGGACCACCGCTCGATCACTGATGTAATCCGTATTGTAGGGTTCGAGTTGAATCAAGACATCAAAATCCGCCAAGGCCTCCAGTCCTTTTCCGAGCCGAGTTAAAATTCGTCCACGGTAGAGGTAAAAATTAGGGTTATTATTATCCTTGATGATCAGTTCATGGAAGATGACTAATGCAGCTTCAAAATTTCCTTCTTTGTACTGGGCTACCCCTTTTTCAAAATTCATAGCATCTCAATTGGCTTGCAAAATAAACCCAGAATCTCCGATTAAAGTTTATTTGCTTCGAAATTCTCACCTTTCGATTGGCATCTATTATCTTTAGGAGCACGTGAAGTTTCCCTTATGGCCCTCCTTCCTGAAGTAGTTTTAAAAGATTTAAAAGCGCAGAAGTTTGCCCCTGTTTATTTTTTGCAGGGAGAGGAACCTTATTTTATTGACTTGATTAGTACCTTCATTGAAAAGAATGCCATTCCCGAATTCGAACGTGGATTCAATCAGTTGGTGTTGTATGGAAAAGAAGCTTCTGTAAGCACCATTCTGTCCCATGCACGTAAATTTCCCATGATGGCCGAAAGGCAGTTGGTTTTGGTCAAAGAGGCACAGAATATTCCTGACTTGGGAAAAGAGGATGCCCAAAAATTATTGATTGGGTACCTCAGCAATCCATTACCGAGTACAATTTTAGTTTTTGCCTACAAGCATAAAAAATTAGACGGACGAAGTAGTTTAAAAAAGGAAATTGAGAAAAAGGCAGTTTTCGTTGAAGCGGAAAAAATCAAGGATTGGAAGCTTAATGAGTGGATTGAATCCTATTTTAAGGAATTAG
>JBANGF010000039.1:0-4677 GCA_037975655.1 Bacteroidota bacterium
TAATCTCCAAATTCCCTTCTTTACGATTCGATTTCCATGGGCACAACGATTATGACTTGGCGGTAGCCAACGTGCTCGAAGCAGTGCTTCAAGGGGTATCGGGTATCCACAGCACCATCAATGGGCTAGGAGAACGGGCGGGAAATGCTCCTTTGGAATCCGTCGTAGCAGTCATTAAGGATTTTACGGATTTGGAAATCGGAGTTCAAGAACAAAAGATCTTTAGGGTGTCCAAGTTGGTCGAACAATTTTCCGGGCAATACATTCCTGCCAATAAGCCCGTGGTAGGAGAAAATGTATTTACCCAAACTGCCGGCATCCATGCCGATGGAGACCAGAAAAAGAGTTTGTACTTCAATCAATTACTGCCAGAGCGATTTGGTAGAGAGCGAAAATATGCCCTTGGCAAAACTTCAGGGAAGGCTAATATTTCAAAAAACCTAGAGGCCCTTGGAATTTCCTTAGAGCCAGATGAATTGGCTCGCGTCACTCAGCGAATCATCGAATTGGGGGACAAAAAAGAACGAGTGAGTACGGAGGACTTGCCGTACATCATTTCCGATGTGCTCCAAAATAATTCTTTTACCAAAAATATCAGCATTGATGGGTACCATATGACCCAATCCAAAGGTCTAAAACCTTCGGTACAATTGCGTCTTAAGGTATACGACAGCTACCACGATGCCACTGCTACGGGTGATGGACAGTACGATTCGTTTATGAAGGCAGTGAGTCTGATTTATGCTTCTTTGCAAAAAGATCTCCCCAAATTAGTCGATTACCACGTGACCATTCCGCCGGGTGGCAAAACTGACGCCTTGGTAGAAACGGTCATTACCTGGGAATATGGAGGTCGATTCAAAACCAAAGGATTGGATCCAGACCAAACGGTAGCTGCCATGATGGCTACTGAAAAAATGTTGAATATCATGGATAAAAACCCAATGGAAATACATCCGTAATTTTGCACCTATGAACTTAAAAATAGCACTCCTGCCTGGCGATGGCATTGGACCCGAAGTAATTGCTCAAGCAGTAAAAGTGGTGGAAGCCATTGGAAAGAAGTTTGACCACCAAATCACCTTTGAAAAGGGTTTGGTAGGGGCTTGTGCCATCGATGCGACAGGTGACCCTTATCCTGATGCTACCCACGAAATTTGTGTGGGAGCGGATGCGGTGCTTTTTGGGGCTATAGGTGATCCCAAATACGACAATGATCCCAAAGCCAAGGTGCGTCCAGAGCAGGGCTTATTGCGCATGAGGCAGAAATTAGGACTCTTCGCCAATGTTCGTCCCACCTTTACTTTTCCTTCTTTGGTACACAAATCCCCCCTCAAGTTGGACCGAGTGGATGGCGTAGACCTAGTTTTTTTCAGAGAACTGACCGGAGGCATCTATTTCGGTGAGCCAAGGGGAAGAAACGAACAAGGAACCAAAGCTTTTGACACCAATGTCTACAGCAAGGAAGAGATTGTGCGTTTGGCCAGAATGGGTTTTGAAGCTGCGCAAAAGCGAAGAAAACTACTCACCTGTGTGGACAAGGCAAACGTGATGGCCACTTCCCGATTGTGGAGAGAAACCGTCCAGGAATTGGCAGCTGAGTATCCAGATGTAAAAGTAGAGTATGAATTTGTGGATGCCGTAGCTATGCGGTTGATCCAATGGCCCAAGGCCTACGACGTGCTGATTACGGAGAATCTCTTTGGAGATATTTTGACCGACGAGGCATCGGTGATCTCGGGATCCATGGGCTTGATGCCTTCGGCTTCCTTGGGAGCCAAGGTGAAGCTATTCGAACCGATTCACGGTTCTTATCCTCAAGCAGCTGGCAAGGACATTGCCAATCCGCTGGGGACCATTCTGTCTGCTTCCATGATGTTCGATTATGCATTTGGATTGGCAGCAGAAGCCAAATTGATCAGCGACGTAGTTAACCAATCGCTCGCTGAAGGAATTGTCACCGAAGACATCGCAGAAGGAGGGAAGGCCTACAAAACCTCTGAATTAGGGGAGTGGCTGGCCGCTCGAATTCTGAGTTAAGCTGCAAACTAAAACACCACCTCGAAAAAGGGTGGTGTTTGCTTTTCCCCCAAAAAAATTTGTCCATTTTTCAAATACATTAAGAAAAGGTATCTACTTCATGGGTGGAGCTAGCTGCTGATTATCTTTGCGCTCATGCTTTCTAAACCTTTCTCTTACCTTTTTTCCATTTCCTACTTTGGAGCCCGCTTCAAAGGATGGGCCAAGCAACCCGAGCAGCCTACGGTGGAGGGGAAGTTAGAGCGGGTACTCCGATTTGTTTTGGAAGAGCGCCCCTTTCGCTTGATTGGTTCCAGCCGAACAGACTCCGGTGTTAGCTGTAGGAAGGGCTATGTTCAGCTATTCGCGGAGGAGGAAATTGAATTTGAATCTCTTTTAGAAACGATCAACACACACCTTGGTGGAGAGATTCGCCTGGAAGGCGTCGAGCCCATTGCTCGAGACTTTAACTTAATTCAGTCTGTCCATCAAAAAACCTACCGCTATTTCTTCGCATCTCCCCAGAACTTTCATCCCTTCGCTTCTTCCTTCGTTTCTGCTGTTCCCTTTTCCAATTCCCTAGATCAAATGCAGGAATTAGGTAGCTTGTTTGTGGGGCGGCACAATTTCAAAGCTTTTTGTCAGCCTTCGGCCACCAAATCATCCTATGAAAGGAGCATAGAGGCAGTCCGCTTATTTGAGTTGGATGAGATGAACTCATCCTATACTCCTCCAGTGTTCGTGGTGGAGGTAGTTGGACAGGGTTTTTTGCACCATCAGGTGCGCAAGATGGTCTATGCGATTTGGAACTGGAATGCGGTGCAAATCCAGGAGCGCTTGGAAAACCCAGAAGGGAACTGGGCTCCCGTACCCACAGCACCTGCCAATGGACTGGTCCTTTGGGATACAGTACTCGAAAAAAAGAGTTAAAGCACCAATTCCATCACCGCATCATCCATCACGTACCCGTTGCCGATGTCAATGACCTCCTTGTAGATTTCTACAAATCCTTGGCTCGTATAAAAATCAATCGCTTTTTGGTTGAATTGGTTGACATTCAAGGTCAAACTTTGTTGACCTGCTGCTCGAGCTCGGATCGCCACCTCTTGAAGGAGGGCCTTTCCAATCCCTTTTCCATGGCTGCTGGGGAGTAGGTACAGCTTGTGAAGTTTGGCCTTTGAGCCTCCTTTGTAGAAGAGTTCGAATCCAGCAAACCCAACAGCCATTTCCTGCTCTTCAGCAATCAAAAAAGTATGCCCCTTCTCCACTTGCGATTCGAGAAGCGACAGGTCATACATCCAGTTGAGCATGTAGGCAATCTGCTCCGCACTCAAAATAGCACCAAAGGTCGAGGGCCAAGTTTGATGTGCGATGCGTTGTACTTTGGAGAGCTCTTCCTTTGTAATTTGTCTGAGTTGAACCATGGGAATTGAATTTCTGATGCGCGCTTAAAATGCAAGCAGTTCTTGGAGTTTTGCCTTAAATCTTTCCACTGGCAGAAATTGCTTTTCCAAGTTGGGAGCAAAAGGAACGGGTGTATCCAAACTACCTTCCCGCATCACAGGAGCATCCAAGTAAGAGAAGCAATGCTCCGAAATCCAGGCGCAGATTTCGGCGCCAATCCCCCCAGTAAGGGTGTCCTCGTGTAGGAAGATGACTTTCCCTGTATTTTTAACCGTTGTTGCTACCTCTTCCTGATCCCAAGGGAGTAAAGTCCTTAGGTCTAGAATGTCCGCAGAGATGCCAAGTTCTTCCACGGCCTTGGTGGCCCAATGCACGCCCATGCCGTAGGTGATGATCGAAACTTGAGTTCCATTAGCTGCTAGAGCCGCTTTCCCAATCTCTACCGTGTAGTAGCTGTCGGGCACCGGTCCTGAGATGGAACGGTACAGGAGTTTGTGCTCAAAGTAGAGGTAGGGGTTTGGGTCTTCCAAGGCTGCATTGAGGAGGCCTTTGGCGTCGTAAGGATTGGATGGGTAGACAATCTTTAAGCCTGGGGTATGAAAAAACCAGGCTTCGTTGGATTGTGAATGAAAGGGGCCCGCTGCCGTACCTGCACCAGTAGGCATTCGAATCACTACATCCGCATTTTGTCCCCAGCGGTAGTGAATCTTGGCCAGATTATTCACGATTTGGTTGAAGCCTACACTCACAAAGTCTGCAAACTGCATTTCGACCATGGCCTTATAGCCTTTGATGGAAAGTCCAAGTCCTGCGCCAATAATGGCACTTTCGCAGAGGGGCGTGTTGCGCACTCGATCCCCTCCAAATTGGTTTTTAAACCCATCCGTAATTTTGAATACTCCTCCATAATCTCCAATGTCTTGGCCCATAAGCACCAGGTTGGGGTATTTTTCCATGGATTGACGAAGGCCATCGCTGATCGCATCGATGAAGCGCTTATCGGTTTGGGCAGGGCCCGGGGCCAGCACGTTTTGTGTCCAAGGAGCATACACATCGCCCAATTCTTTTTCCAGCTTCGCATCTACCGCTTCTTCCGCAAAGGCAATTTCTAAGGCATCGTTGATTTGTGTCTTAACTTTTGTATCAAGTTTTTCTTTGAGTGCTTTATCCAGAACACCGATGGAAAAAAGGTAATCCTCGTAGCGGTCTACAGGGTCCAATTGTCCCCATTCTTCCATCATGAATTTGGGTACA
>JBANGF010000059.1:0-10570 GCA_037975655.1 Bacteroidota bacterium
AATCATTTCCAGTGCCACTGCTGCAGGCTACGGGGATTTTATAAACCAACTGGCGGGCAATCCTCAAGGCTACCAGGTATACCACCAACTTTTTCCTTCCCTCATGCAAGGCAATGAGGCAGTAGACAGCCTGCTCTCGGCCTTGGACCAGATTGCGGAACAGGCGGAGAAACTTCAATTGGATGCCGTTGTCCTGATTCGTGGTGGAGGGGCGCAACTGGACTTAGATTGCTTTGACGATTACCAGCTTGCCCTAAAAATTGCCAATTTTTCGTTGCCAGTCCTTACAGGAATTGGACATGAACGCGATGAAACCATAGCCGATTTGGTGGCACATACACGCCTCAAAACACCCACTGCAGTAGCAGAATTTATTCTTTCCAGTTTTCGTGAATATGAGGAGAATTTGGCTTTAGCTGCTCAACGATTGAATTGGATCACACGCTCCAAATTCAACGAAGAAGAGCGGAAACTTCAAGCATACAACATACGGATTCAAGGAGAAGGCAAGCAACTGCTTTCCCGAGAAGGAGAAAAGGTGAAATCTACTGCACTACGAATCCAGCATTCCATTAAAAATGGCACCAAGCAAGAAAAAATTAGACTGGAACAGCGACAGGAACAATTGAAGAAGGGCCTTCAGCGCTTTATCAAAATTCAACAAGAAAGCATTCTAAGGCTTGAAACTGGTAGCCGGCAATTAGATCCAACTACCCTTCTCCAAAAAGGATACACGCGCACTGAATCTCAGGGCAAGCCCATTCATCAACTTACTTTATCTCCTGGAGACCAAATCCTCACCCATACTTCTACTCAAAAAATCAGTAGTACCATACAAACCATTGAAAGCAAATGAAAGACTATACTTACACCCAAGCCATGCAACGATTGGAGACCATTCTTGCCCAATTAGAAGAGGGATCTGCTTCTGTAGACACGCTTTCTGAATTGGTCAAAGAAGCAGCCGAATTAGTGGCCTATTGCCGCCAAAAACTTCGAACTACCGAAGAGGAAGTGCAAAAGGCCTTTGAAGGATTGTAATTATTCCCAATCCGAAAAATGGCTTTAAACGTTTGGAGCACTTTCGTGAACTTGTAAAAATTTCCGAGGAATACTCACTAGGAGGTTTTGGTAGATGCCTGGAATTCGTATTAGAAAGTAGTCCTTATTTCCTTTTTCGATACACTCCCCCACCATATCCTCGAGCGATCCACCGATCACCTTCACTTTTTCACCTGGACTGATTTCAGATCCATCTGTTTCAATCGATACACCCGTTGCCACTAAGCGTTGGATCATTTCCACATCCTCATCCCGAATGGTAGCAGGCTCTCCCGAAAAGTTGACAAACTTTACCGCACCAGGAATTTGAAGGCAATTCCAAAGGTTATTTCGATCAGTTTTGACGAATACATAACCATTGAAAAGTGCTTTCTGAACCTTCTTTTTGCGGTCCGACCACTGTCGCAACACCTCCACCATCGGTAAAAAAACTTCCACACCAGCCTCCACTAAGCGTTCGGCAACTTTTTTCTCAGCGCGAGAGGTGGTGTACATCACGTACCATTTTAATTCCTGCATCTCTAAGGGGTATATGGGGCCACAAATCTAAAAAAGATATTCATTAAAGGTATAAAAACGAAAAAACCCTTGGAACAATATTCCAAGGGTTTGATCAAAAAAACCACCAACCTTAAAAAGTGATGCTTAATTTCTTCTAAGCTTGATTGCAAGCTTATCAGTCAGCAAATACATCACTGGTACGAGTACTAACGTAATAACAGTTGCAAAGGTTAACCCAAATATTACAGTCCAGGCCATGGGGCCCCAGAAAGCTGCATTATCGCCCCCTACATAGAATTGAGGATCAAATTCACTCAAAAGGGTAGCAAAATTAATGTTCATCCCAATAGCCAATGGAATCAATCCAAGCACCGTAGTGATGGCAGTCAAGAGAACGGGACGAAGACGAGTTTTACCTGCTTCCACAATACTTGCCAGCAAATCAGGAAGGGCTAAATAACTTCCCTTTTGGATACCCAATTCCTCTCTTTTTCGAGATCGAACCAAATCCGTGTAATCAATCAATACAATCGCATTGTTTACGACCACCCCAGCAAGCGAAATAATCCCGATACCGGTCATAATCACCACAAAATCCATGTTGAAGATTACCAAGCCCAAAAACACCCCGATGGTACTAAAGAGTACCGAAGTCATGATGATAAATGGACTGACCACGGAGTTAAATTGCGCCACGATAATCAAGAAAATCAAGGAAACTGCAATTCCCAAGGCGCGCAATAAGAAGGCTTGAGACTTGGCTTGCTCCTCCTGCTCACCGGTATACTTCACCGTAATTCCTTCAGGAACAGGGTAAGCACCCATCAAATCCTTAATCTGGGCATTTATTTCTGTAGGATTGTATCCATCAAGTACGTTGGAGAACATACTCACCACTTTTTCGGAGTCTTTTCGTTTCACGGAACCATAGGTAGATCCATACTGAATGTCGGCTACCGCAGAAATTGGCACTTCTCTTTTGTCACCAAACTTATCTCTAAATCCTATTTTCTTGTTGACCAAAGTATTGATGTCGTAGCGTGAATTTTCATCCAATCGTAGGAAGATAGGATAATCCTCTTCCCCTTCTTTGTACTTAGATACCTCAAGTCCAAAAAGAGAAGTTCGTAACTCCATCGCTATACTGGAAGTAGACAATCCAAATCTTCTGGCCTTTTCACGATCGATACGAACTACTACTTCAGGACTTCCCAAAGAAAGATCAGTCTTCAATTCTTCAAGACCTGGAATGGAATTCGATTCCAAGTAAGCCTTGGTCTCCTCTACAAAAGCAATCAATTGCTCGTAATCTTCCCCTACAAATTCAATATTTACTGGATTCCCAACAGGAGGCCCGTTCTGCTGCTTGTCAACGGTAATCAATACCCCTGGATACACTTTCGCCAACTCACGAATCACTTCCATGGCTTCGTTGGTGTCAATCCCTTGACGATCGATATAGTCCACAAAACCAATGGTAATCTTCGCTTTATGTGGTGTAGACTGAAGGCTTGGCCCCTGTGTAGGATCGCCGGTACCTTCGCCCACTTGGGTGATAACCGACTCTAGGATACCTCCATAAGGCTCCAATTTGGTCATCATTTCATCCTCCATCTTGTCCACAAAGGCATTGGTTGCCTCTATACTTGTCCCTATCGGAAATTCAACGAAAACGTTGACCAATTGGGGTTGATTGTCTGGGAAGAAAAGAACTTTTGGTGCTCGAATGCCAAGAAGAACAATGGAGAAAATCAAAAGTAAAAAGGTACCAATCAAAAATTTGATTGGATTTTTGCCCTTTAAGGCAAAAGTGAGCAGGGATTCATAGCCATTCTCTAATTTAACCAGGTAAACAGACTGGAACCAGCCCACCGCTTTTCTCAAAAAGAACACATAGACCAACGTCAATATTGCGGACACAATAGCAAGAGAACCTATGGTGTTCCATCCAACTAGGTAACATACAATTGCCAATAGTCCTAAAAATCCAACCGCTCGAAGTGATCCTTTTTTTGGTTTATCTTGGGTCATGTCCTCAATCTTCATGTACATGGCTGTCATCACTGGATTGATGACCAAGGCCACAAACAAGGAGGCGGAAAGTACAATAATCAGCGTAATCGGTAGGTATTTCATAAACTCCCCTACCAGATCATCCCAAAAAGCTAAGGGTAGAAAGGCCGCCAAGGTGGTCAGCGTAGAGGTAATGATTGGCCAGGCTACTTCACCTACTCCTTCTTTAGCGGCTTGACTGGCTGGCTTACCTTCCTGCATCATGCGATAAATATTTTCTACCACCACGATGCCATTGTCAACTAGCATACCCAAGGCAAGGATAAGTGAAAAAAGCACCATCAAGTTGAGCGTAATGCCAAAGGAGTCCAGGACCAAGAAGGAAATAAACATGGACAAAGGAATCGCTGAACCCACAAAAAGTGCATTTCGGAAGCCCATGAAGAACATCAAAACCAAGACTACCAGGATAATTCCAAAAATGATGGAGTTTTCCAGATCACTCACTTGAATACGCGTTTGCTTACTCTGATCGTTGGTGATGGAAATCTCCAAATTCTCCGGGAATCGATTGGCCTTCGTGGTTTCAATGATCTCTTTGATTTTGTCCGCAGCATCAAGCAAGTTTTCTCCACTTCGCTTGGTCACGTTAATCGTAATTACTGGAAGGTTCTTGCTACGTGCATAGGATACCCTATCCTTGAACGTATCCTTTATTTCGGCTACATCTCGGAGGTAAACGATCTTCTGTTGGTCTGTTTTGACTATAATGTTTAGTAAGTCTTCTGGATTGGTGAATTCACCGTCTACACGTAGTGTGCGCTCAAAATCACCACTTTTAATGCTACCACCAGAAACAGTCATGTTCTCTGTTTGGATTGCTCCAGATATGTCGTTAAAACTTACTCCAACAGACTCCATTTTGTAGGGGTCTACGTTGATCTGAATCTCGCGCTCTACTGTGCCTGCAAGGTCTGCCTTAGAAATTTCCGGTAGCTTCTCGATGGCGTCTTCAAGATATTCCCCATAACGTTTCAATTCCTGCTCCGAATACGGACCAGAGATATTGACGTTCATGATGGGAAAATCGGAGGTATTTACTTCCAATACATTGGGGTCCTGATCAAGATCAGTAGGCAATTCACTTTTTGACTTATCTACCGCATCCTTTACGTCTTGGATGGCTTTGGCAAGTTCCACTCCAGGAGTGAATTCAACAACAATAGAGGAGAAATCCTGTACCGAAGTAGACTTGATATCCTTAACATTATTCAAGGACTTCAACTGTTTCTCAATAGGACGCGTGATCAGGTTCTCCATATCGACAGGCGAGTTGCCTGGATAAGGAGTGCCAATATAAACCGTAGGGATGACGATTTCCGGGAAACTTTCCTTTGGCATGGTGCGGTAAGCACCCAAACCCAATACCGTAATGATTAGCGTCAGAATAATCACGGAAGTCGAATTGTCCACGCTAAAGCTAGACAATCCAAACTCCCGGATTGTTTTGGATTTTTGAGGGATATCCATATTTACTGCTTAGCTACGTTTACACTAAAATTATCACCCACTTCACGGAATCCTTTATCTACCAATACCTCGGTGCCAGTCAGACCTTCCACGATTTCAGTTTGGTCACCTGAGGTATAGCCACGCTTCACATATTTCTTTTTGGCAAGGCCATTTTCCACTGCAAAGAGGTAATCCCCCTTGGTATCGGCAAGGATTAGGTGGGCAGGAACAATCACACTTTCCTTATTGCTGTAATCCTGAATCTTCAAGACTGAAATCATATTTGGTTTCACCTCAGGAAGGTTTGGGAGGAAAACTTCTACCTTAAACGTACGGTTGTTTGGATTAATGATTGAACCCGTAGCAGACACTTTGGTGGTGATGGTTTTGTTGATGGATGGGAAAGTAATTTCTACCGAATCTCCCTTAGCCAAAGCACCGATGTAGCTCTCGGAAATATCAGCCTCGATGAATAGGTCACTTTCACCTACAAATTGGAATAACTGAGATCCTGGCTGAACCAACTCCCCTACTCGAACGCGAACAGTTTCTACCGTCCCATTGAAAGGTGCACGAATGGTAGATTTTGCCAACTGAGTTTTTAAGGAGGCAAGGCTTTTTTCCAATCCTTCTTTTCTGCTTTTTGATTCCAAATACTGGATTTCAGTACCAATTTTTTGATTCCATAGGCGCTCCTGCTTTTCAAACACAGTTCGTGCCAAGGAAAGACTATTCTCCAATTCTTCGATACTGCGTTGAATGGCTTCGGAATCCACCTTTGCCAACACCTGCCCTTTGGATACACGCATGCCTTCAATTGCGGGAATGTCCAAAATTCTACCAAGCGTCTCGGAACTGATGTTCACGTTCTTCTTAGAAAGTACGGAGCCAGTTACCTCCACAAAGTGGGTAAATTCCCCTTTGCGAGCAGGCACTGTAGTGATGAGAAGGGGCTTTTTGGCCGCTGCAGCAAATTCAGGATCTGCAGCAATCAATTCAGCTTCCAAGGTTTTGATTTGTGTAGTCAACTCAGAAAGTTGGCTTTTTAAAGCTTCCAGTTCAGCTTTTTTTGCTTCTAGGCCATCTCCTGCACAGGAGGCTATCCCAAGAGAAAGGATAAGCAAGGTGGCGAAGTTTAGGATTGATTTCATGGGTATAAAATAGAGGTGGAAGAGTTGGTTTAGTTAGTCAAATCAGGCTTTAACAAGCCTAGGGCTTTTTCAAGATTTATTTTGGAAATAAGGCCATCGTAGATGGCGCCGAGGTAATTGATTTCTGCTTGAATTAAGGCAGCATCTGCTTCCACTACTTCAAGGTTGGATCCCACCCCTTCTTTGTATTTGATTCGGGCAATTTGATAGACTTCTGTGGCGAGTCGCAAATTGGCTTCCTGAACTTCCAAAAGACTAAGGTCATTTCGAAGGTTTGCCTTGGCAGCATACAATTCGTTCTTAAAAGATTCCTTTAAGAAAGTACGCTGGTTTTCAAGTTGATTTATTTGAACTCGATTTTTCTGAATCCGAGCCGCTTTTCCAAATCCATCAAAAATGGGAATGGACATGCTCACACCTACTAAGGAGCTTCCAAACCAGTTGGATTTATTGAATACCCGGTCCAATTCATTGCCTGCACCACTTCTGCGAGTATTGCCTATAAAATCAATTTTGGGCATATACTGGCTCATGTTATTTTTCAAATCGAGCCCAACAAGTGTAAGTTGGGTAGATACCTGTCCCAATTCAACTCGCTCAGTTCCTTCTTCACCCAGCAATGAAAGCGTCTCTTCTTTGGGAGATAATTCTTCCAAAGACTCCGCTAGGATTATTTCGTATTCCATGGGCATACCAAGCTGAAGTTTTAGGATTTGCTTGCTGATATCCAAACCGGTTTGGCTTCTTTGCAACTGCGTGAAACTGTTGTTACGCTGCACTTGTACACGGGAAACATCTAACTTTTCTACAAAACCAGCTTCTTGGAGTGCCGTAGTTTCTTTGAGCAGGGTATCGATTCGAGATAAGTTGGCTTCGGCTAGTCGGATGCGCTGCTGGTTGACCAAAACCCCGAAATAGGCTTTTTTCACATTTTCAACCACATCGATCTCTGCCTTTTTCAAGTCTTGATTAGTTAGGTCAAGAAGTGTTTTTGCTGCACGCAAACCCACAAAAAATGAACCGTCAAAAATCATTTGTGAAACCGTAACTCCCAATCCAGAAGAATAACTCACCCCAAAACGTGCAGGAATTACGTCACTTGGATTGGAAGGATCTCCAAAAGGCGGTTGGTTCGGTAAAAAGACAACTGGAATTTTCGGATTGTAATCCAAGTTGTAGGCCCCATTGATCTGAGGAAGACCACGGGAGGTAGTTTCCTTAATCGTAGCCTTAGAAATAAGGAGTTCCAAACGGGCATTTTTCGCACTCGGGTTGTTTTCCAAAGCATAGGTAAGGGCATCAGCCAGCTTCAATTCCACCAGCTGCTGGGCAACTACTTGGCAAGCACTTAGCCCTACCAAAGCAAGTAGGAGTAGGTATTTTTTCATTAGGAGTTGGTTTAATTCAATATATCTTTCTGCGTCAAATAAGCCTGACGCCCTTTTTCTGTAAAAATGCCATGTAAGAAGTGATCGAGGACGATCATCTGCTCTTCCACTAAGTTGTAGTCTGGCTCTGCAAAATTTTTGGGATCAAAGGCTGAAGTGACTTGAGTAAGCCGTACGCGAGCCAAAACCCTAGAATCAATTTCAGGTCGGAAATACCCCAGTTCCTTACCACGCTCCAGCACCTTGATTAAATCTTGTTGGATGGTTTCCTGTTTGAAAGACTCAAACAAATTCCACGCCTCTGGAAAATATTTTTGCACCTCCAAAATCACCAAAGGATTGATGGAAGTAAGCCGCTCCCGCATCAACTTGGAAGTTTGCACCAAGTGCTCAATCACCCCATCTCCCTGCTCCAAAATAAAGG
Organism: Bacteroidota bacterium; assembly: GCA_037975655.1. GTDB lineage: Bacteria > Bacteroidota > Bacteroidia > Cytophagales > Cyclobacteriaceae > Algoriphagus. The sequence continues at coordinate 8,052 of JBANGF010000059.1, forward strand.
CAAGTCGCTTTCGATCCTGCTCCAGAATCGCAGCAAAAACCGCCTTCACCAAATCCTTTTTATCTTCAAACTCTTGGTAAATGGTTTTCTTTGAAATTCCTGCTTGTCTAGCCAAATCCTCCATGGTGATGGTTCGTACACCAAATCGAGCAAATTGTGCCATCGCGATTTCTAAAATACGCTGCCTTGTCTCCACTACATTCCTTTTTTATCCGGGGACAAAACTACGGAAACTTTTAATTTGTTGAAAGTTTCCACGGTTTTATTTAAAAATAAATCACTTAAATAGTTGTTCCTTTTTAACTTATTGTTTTATTTATTTGGTTTAATTAATTTTTTTAAAATTATTTTTTGTGTTTGATATTTTTGTAGAAATAATAGTTCTCAAAAACAACCTTAATCCAAACCTTTTTTTGAATTGAATCAACCCAAAATCCCTGCCTTTTTGATTCGGAATCTTAATGGAACAAAACCGTTAAAAACCGTCGCAACCATCACTAAAAAAAATAGAGTCTTCTCTTGAAATCTTCCCTTTAAGTTTTCAGATTCTAAAACCCAAATGCTTACTTTTGTACCTTACCACCCAAGGACATGATTTTCTTCTTTGAATCCCCTCAAAAACTCATTTACGGAGTTCAAACACCTCACCCCCTCTCCTCAGAAGACATTCAAAAACTCACCTGGCTTTTTGGCGAAGCAAAACCTCTAACGGGAGAGAGCGTACTGGGCAATTTTGCCGGGCCACGCAAAGAAATGATCACCCCTTGGTCAACCAATGCAGTAGAAATCACGGGGAACATGGGGATTCACGGGATTCAGCGTATTGAAGAATTCACTCCACTACAACCAGGTGAAGTAATAGACCCCATGCTCCAAAAGGCGTATGATGGTCTGGATCAGGAAATTTTCACTATCCAACTCCAGCCCGAACCCATCCAATCGATTACGGACATCGCCGCGTACAATGCCTCAGAAGGCCTTGCCCTGAGTCAAGAAGAGGTGGATTACCTCAACCAAGTTTCCGTCCAATTGGGACGCCCATTGACGGATTCAGAAGTATTTGGATTTTCACAAGTCAACTCCGAGCACTGCCGTCACAAGATCTTCAACGGTACCTTCATAATTGATGGGGTAGAAAAACCGATGACCCTTTTTCAATTAATCAAGGAAACCTCCAAGCGTCATCCTAACCGGATTGCCTCTGCCTACAAAGACAATGTGGCTTTTGTAAAAGGCCCATCGGTCCAACAGTTTGCACCAAAAACCCAGCACCAAGCTGACTTTTTTGAACCTCGTCAAATCGACACGGTACTCTCCCTTAAAGCAGAAACGCATAATTTCCCAACTACCGTAGAACCATTCAATGGAGCCGCTACGGGTTCGGGCGGAGAAATTCGCGACCGATTGGCAGGTGGTACCGCATCCATACCACTGGCAGGAACAGCGGTTTACATGACTTCCTATTCCCGTAGTGAATCTGGAAGAAGCTGGGAAAAAAACCTCCCTGCACGACCTTGGCTTTACCAAAGCCCCATGGACATCCTGATCAAGGCCTCCAACGGCGCTTCTGACTTTGGAAACAAATTTGGACAACCCCTAATTGCAGGATCATTGCTCACCTTCGAACACGAAGAACAGGAGAAGCAGCACGGTTTTGACAAGGTTATCATGCTCGCAGGTGGCGTGGGCTTTACGAATGCCAATTACACAAAAAAAGGAGAACCGAAAGCGGGTGATCAGATTGTCATTATGGGCGGGGACAACTATCGCATCGGTATGGGCGGATCTGCAGTATCTTCCTTGAATACGGGCGAACTCTCCAATGCCATCGAACTAAATGCGATCCAGCGCTCCAATCCGGAAATGCAAAAGCGTGTGTCCAACGTGATACGTGCCATGGCGGAAAGCGAAAACAACCCCATTATCTCTATCCACGACCACGGCGCAGGTGGACACCTCAACTGCCTCTCCGAATTGGTAGAAAATACCGGAGGCACCATCCATATCGATCAACTCCCCGTGGGAGACCCTACCCTATCCGCCAAGGAAATCATCGGCAACGAATCCCAAGAACGTATGGGCTTGGTGGTAGGCAAAAAAGACATTTCTCTCCTGCAGCAACTCTCCGAACGAGAACGCGCTCCTTTCTATGTGGTGGGCGAAACGACTGGAGACCTGCACTTTAAGTTTGAAAATCAGAAAACTGGAGAAAAGCCGGTCGATTGGAACTTGAGTTACCTATTTGGCTCCTCTCCTAAAACCATATTGGAGGATGTAAGCTATAAAGGATCAAACTTTGCAGAAGCGGATTATAGTCAAGAACTACTGACCACCTACCTCAAGGAAGTCTTTCAACTGGAGGCAGTGGCTTGTAAGGACTGGTTGACCAACAAGGTAGATCGCTCCGTGACTGGTCGCGTGGCTACCCAACAAACCATAGGCGAAATCCAATTGCCACTCAACAATGTGGGCGTGATGGCGCTGGATTTCACAGGTCAAAAAGGAATTGCCACCTCCAT
>JBANGF010000066.1:0-5251 GCA_037975655.1 Bacteroidota bacterium
CTGGAATCGGAAGTAGGTTCATAAAGGCCAAAATCATGGAAATCAAGCCTGTGATGCTCCAGAATTTCACCCAATCCCATTGGTTGCCATAAATTTTTGCCATACCAATTGGGCCGCTCACATTTTTGGTGGAAACCTCGCCAGTAAACATTTTGCCTAAGGCTTTCGCATTCACGATCACTGCTCCAAAGGCACGGGAAGTTCCGCGAGAAAGGGATTCCATAAAGCCATACTCTCTTCGTACAGGCTCCAAAAGTGGATTGACTGCAATGCCAATTCTGGCTTCAGCCGATACCGGCACATTCAAGGTATCTACCTGTGCCCCACGGCGACGAACCAAGGATACGGATTGATTTTTTACCTGCTGCAAGGCAGCTTGCATCTCGTCAAAATAGGTGATTGGACTGCCATTCACCGCAATGATTTGATCCCCAGCGGCTATACCTGCCTGCTCTGCGCCTGTACCAGGCTCTACTGCACCTACTTCAAAAGGAAAGCGAACCGCAATAAACTTGTTGAATGCCTCTTCGGAGTTGAAACTATTGATAAAACCTTTGGGTATTTCTACTTTGATTTTTTCTCCTTGGCGATCGACAGTGTAGTAGCCGTTTTCACTCAAGAGTGCCGAGCCGCTACTCAATTCACTGATGCTTTGGTAAGTTTGTCCATTGACATCCAATACCTTATCACCTGTCTTCAATCCAATGGCTTCCCCGTATTCGTAGGCCACGATTCCATTTTCAATAACCTGATCACGAGAGAAATAAGTTTCTCCATTGGAATACACCAGTGTCACGAAGATGATAATTCCCGTGATCACGTTAACAATAATTCCACCCAACATGACAATCAAACGCTGCCAGGCTGGCTTGGCTCGGAACTCCCAAGGCTGTGGCTCTGATGCCAATTGAGCGGTGTCCATGGACTCATCCACCATCCCTGAAATCTTCACAAAGCCCCCAAGAGGGATGGCTCCGATGGAATATTCGGTATCACCCCATTGAAATCCTGCGATTTTTGGAGGAAATCCAATGGAGAATTTTTCTACGCGCATGCCAAAAAGTTTGGCGGTAAGCAAGTGTCCCAACTCATGAAGTCCCACTAGGATTGACAATCCTAGGAGCAGTTGGCCCACCATAATTAAGGTTTCCATTTAGTTTGTTGACTTAAGTAAATTTTCTGTGAATGTTCTAGTGATTCGGTCGGTTTCGATGTAGTCCTCCAACTGAGGACGAGCAATAAACTCCGATCGGGTTAAGGTTTCTTCGATCAAATCAGACATTTCCAAAAAGCCAATCTGCCGGTTGAGGAAGGCGGCCACTGCAATTTCGTTGGCTGCATTCAGCACACAAGGCGCATTACCTCCAGTCGCTAGGGCATCGTAGGCGAGTTGCAAGTTTCGGAAAGTCTTCAAATCAGGTTGTTCAAAGGTCAATTGTGGGTAGTTGGCAAAGTTGAACCGCTCGAAGTTACTCTTCAAGCGATCCGGATAACTGAGTGCAAACTGAATGGGAATACGCATGTCGGGCAAGCCAAGTTGCGCTTTAATCGACCCATCTTCAAATTGAACCAAGGAATGGATGATACTTTGAGGATGCACCACGACCTCAATCTGCTCTGTCTTGAGTCCGAAAAGCCATTTGGCTTCAATAACTTCCAAGCCCTTGTTCATCAGGGAAGCAGAATCTATCGTGATCTTTGCACCCATGTCCCAGTTGGGATGCTTGAGCGCTTGTTCGCGGGTAACTGTCTCCAGATAGGCTCGGTCTTTTCCCCGAAAGGGTCCACCAGAAGCGGTGAGGATGATTTTTTCGATAGGATTGTGAAACTCTCCCACCAAACATTGGAATATAGCGGAATGCTCGGAATCTACTGGATAGATATTTACTCCATGCTGTTTGGCAAGTGCGGTAATCAACTCCCCTGCCACGACCAAGGTCTCTTTATTCGCTAGTGCAATCTGCTTGCCGGCCCGGATGGCCTGCACGGTAGGAATCAAGCCGGAGTACCCAACTAGCGCAGTCAACACCACATCGATGGTCTCCATCTCCACTACTTGGGCAATCGCTTTTTGCCCTGCAAAGACCTTGATGGGCGCGGAAGCCAAGGCTTCTTTGACCTTGGAATAATTCGCCTCATTACCGATCACCACGGCATTGGGAACAAATTCCAAAGCCTGTTGAATCAATAAGTCTACATTGTTTTGGGCGGTGATTACCTCCACACTAAAGTTCTCAGGATGCTGACGAATGACCTCCAAGGTCTGGGTTCCAATACTCCCTGTGCTTCCCAGAATGGCTACGCGCTTGGTTGCTGTCATGTAATTAGTAATGTAACAAAAATTAAAACCCTGTTCTGAGAAGAAGGTTGGGGTGTGAACTGACAAAATTACCAATTGGACTGAATTTCTAGGTACAAGTCGTCAGATTTTAGCGCTTGGGCTAATTTTTGTTTGGATTTTTTTTGTGAAATTTTCTGAAAATAGCAGCAGCAAACTAAGAATCACTCGTTTACACCGAAAATAAAATCTGGATATGCTTCACTCCAAAATCCAATCCATCGGAATTTCCTTTCTAGCAGGTCTTGCAGGTGCGGCCTTGTGGACTACTTTTTTTACGAATCCAGAGTCCTCCTCCACCTCTCCTGGGGTACGGAGTATGCCTTCTCAGTTTACCTCTCTCCCTCCTTTAGGCATGGGAATCCCCCCGGAATCCTTTGTAGAAGCTTCCCAAAGCAGTACAGGATCGGTGGTATTTATCAAAAATTTCAGTGGCACGGATTACCGACGCTACAGCATGTTTGATTACTTTTTTGGCACTACTCCCAGCCAACAGGTAAGTACAGGCTCTGGTGTAATTTTTTCCAAAGACGGCTACATCCTGACCAATGCTCACGTTATCGATGGAGCAGAGACCTTGGAAGTGGTCCATCAAAAGCAAACCTACAAGGCGAAGTTGGTGGGGACGGATAAAAACACCGATATCGCAGTATTGAAGATTGAAGCACAAAATCTGCCCGAAATCAAGTTAGGGTCCAGTAGAACCCTCCAAATCGGGGAATGGGTACTCGCGGTGGGCAATCCCTTCAACCTCACCTCCACCGTGACTGCAGGGATAGTTTCTGCCAAAGAGCGGCAAATCAATATCTTAGGCGGCGATTTTCCCTTGGAAAGTTTTATACAAACCGATGCCCCAATCAACCCAGGAGACTCAGGCGGAGCCTTGGTGAATATGCGTGGAGAATTGGTAGGGATCAACACTGCTATCCTTTCCCGTACGGGTTCCTACACTGGCTATGGATTTGCCGTGCCGGTAGATGTGGCAGTGAAGGTGGCTAATGACCTAATTCAACATGGTGAAGTTCAAAAGGCCATTCCTGGGGTAGAAGTATCCGAAATCACTCCTGAATTGGCTAAAGAAATGGCTCTGAAAAGTTTGGAAGGGGTGGTAGTCACTCGGATTCTGAAAAGTGGGGCTGCAGAGAAGGCAGGCTTACAAGCCAATGACCTGATCACGCAAATAGGGGATTGGAAAATCACCGGAAAAGGAAGTTTTGAAGAAGCCCTATCCTATTACTACCCTGGTGATCAGGTGAGTGTCGGCTTTCAAAGAGGGGGTAAACTTGAGGTGGTATCCCTAACTCTTCAAAACTTAGAAGGCGGCACAGGCATCAGCAAACGAGAGTTTTACAGTTCGGAGGTGCTAGGTGCTCGACTCGAATCCATAAATGCCATTGACAAGGATCGCCTCAAACTCACCTATGGAGTGAAGATTACCTCATTGACCAACGGATACCTGAGCAACCTCGGTTTTCGAGAAGGATTTGTGATCACCCACATCAACGAGATGCCAGCCAAGGATCCTAAAGCATTGGGTCCTTACTTGGAGAAATTCAGTGGACGATTGGTATTGGAGGGAGTCGCACCTAATGGGCAACCCTTTACTCAAAGTTACCAGGTGAGGTAAGGAAGTCTACGGCTGACGGTCCATGGTCCACAGCCTATTGAATGGTTCCCCAAACCTTAGTCTAGGTTTGGGGAACCATTCAATCTAAAAAATCAGCATGTTTTTCTACTTATCCGCCGCAGCGGAGCTTGAAAAAAAAGTTACCGGAATAGAAATCCAGAAGGTCCTCTGCCAACCGTTAGTTTATTGACTTCCGCTCCGGATTTTTGGTAGACAACCACTTCTCCATTGCCTTGAAATCCCTTGGCATTGGCTAGATAAACTTGCTGAGCATCGGAGTCGTAGCCTATACCATAAAAACCCGATCCTTTTTTCCAATCCGACACCAAAGTACCAGAACCCACATTTACTACTGAGATTCCATCCCGATAGTCTGGCCAGCCCGAACTCGTCAACACGTAGAAGGTGTCGTCATCGCCCTTGGCGATTCGTCCCGTAGCCTGAGCAATGGGAAAGGTGCGAATGTTTTTTTGGCTTGCAGCGCTTTTGGAAATAGAAACGAAATAGACTTTCTGGGCATCGTAACAAAACACCCAGAGATCCCCATTCAGCTCGAAAAATTGAACCGGCTGCCCAGGCATCTCCAAAGTTTTGAAAGGTAATTCGGCGTTGGCATCCAGTACCTCCACCTTTTTACCTTCCGAACCTGCAACAAAGACATAGGATCCAAAGGCATAGAGGTCTTCAGGCTTGCTGGAAACGGGGATCTTTCTCTTCACTACTCCCCCATCCAAACCTTGCACCACCGCCACGTAAGAGGAGGGCGTATTGTAGTTGGCATCGTAAGGCCCGTAATCCGAGATAAATAACTTGCCGCGGGCAGTAGCCAAAGATCGAGGTTGGTCCAAGCCCTTTTCCACGGCCCCAATCGATTTGAAATCTCCAGGCTGCACCACCTCCACTTTACCCGTATTCGCCACCAAATACAGCCGATCTTCCTCCAAGACTAGATCTTCCAACAAGCCCGCAAAGGGTCGCCCATTTGCTTTTTCAAATACGTCGGAACTGAGTGTTCCGGTACTTGGGTCGAGGTGGATCACCTCTCCATCATTGGCCCCAAAAGCCCCCTCATTCATAATCAAAATTCCGGTATCGTAGACCCCTAGTGGGCGTTCATCGGTCGTTGAATCGCAGGCTGAAAAAGTCAGAGCCATAAAGAAAATTACAAGAATAGACTTGTTGAATTGGATCATAGTGTAAGCGTTAAATTGAGTTGGTAGGATCTTCCAGGCATGGCCCGTAGGTAGAGTACTTGGTAGGATTGATTGGATACATTGAGCACTTGA
>JBANGF010000069.1:0-4506 GCA_037975655.1 Bacteroidota bacterium
GCAGGTTTTGTAGAGAAAATAGACGTTTCTCGCGTGCAAGTGCAGCGCAACAATACCTTCACCCAAGTGCAGCGCAGCCAAACGGCCTTAGAAATCAGTCAAGGTTTGTTGAAATTACAGATGGGCTTGCCCTTGGAATACGAGATATTTCTCAAGGATTCTTTACAGGATTTGAAACCTTCAAAGGAATTTTTGGCCCTGCTAGCAGAAGAATCTGGTTCTAGGATAGAATTGGAGCAGGTAGCTACTCAAATAAATCTAGCTCAACTAGATCTCAAAAATAATTTAAGTCAATACATGCCGAAAATCGATTTTCAGGGAAATGCGCGAAGAAGTGGGGCAGGAAATGAACTCGAAAGGGTATTTAATGGCAACAATTGGTTTGGCAGTTCCTTGATTGGGGTGAGTCTTAGTGTTCCCATTTTTGATGGGTTTTCCAAGGCTTCTAGGATTCAAAAAAATAGGGTTCAACTCAATCAACTCGAAAATCAACGCACCTTCTTACAAGAATCCTTTAAAAGCGAGTTGTACATGGCAAAAGCCAACCTTCGCAATGACCTTCAGGTGTTGACGGTGCAAGAGGAAAATCTGCAATTGGCCAAAGAGGTTTTTGAAATTGCTCGAATCAAGTACAGCGAAGGAGTAGGATCAAATCTGGAGGTAGTGGAAGCCGACGCCTCCCTGATTGCCGCCGAGATCAATTACCTCGGTGCACTTTATGATGGACTAATATCTAAAGTAAATCTAGAAAAAGCCCTAGGAATCCTGAAGGCTGATATCACTAACTAAACCAACGAACTTTCTCTTTTTCTTTCACGCTCATGAAATCACTAGTTTCCATTACCTCTCTACTTATCCTCATTTTGGGGATATTATCCTGTGCTTCAGACTCTATTGAAGCAAAGAAGGCAGAACTTGAGTCTCTAAAAAGCCAGCTCACGGACATCAATGCCCAGATCAAAACGCTGGAAGAAGAGCTAGCTGCTGCAGATCCTGAATTTGCTGCTGCCAATAGAAAATCCTTGCTTATCACAACCCTTCCCGCGCGTAAAGGGGCTTTTACCCATTATTTGGAGGTGACCGGTTCGGTTCTTTCCAAAAAGAACGTGACCATAAGTTCGGAGACCGTCGGAAGAATTTTAGAAATTCCCGCTCAGGAGGGCATGCGGGTGACTCGCGGTCAGATTCTAGCGAGGATAGATTCTGAATCCCTGCAAAGAAGTGTAGAAGAATTGGAAAATAGCCTTGCTTTGGCTCGTACAGTGTTTGAAAAGCAAGAGCGACTTTGGAATCAAAAAATAGGAACAGAGGTACAGTACTTAGAATCCAAAAACCGTAAGGAGGGTTTGGAAAAAAGCTTGGCCTCGCTCAAAGCTCAATTGGCAAAATCAGTGATTCGTGCTCCTTTTGCCGGTACTATTGAATCGGTACAAGTAAGGTTGGGAGAATTGATGCAACCAGGGCTTCCCATGTTCCAATTTGTGGGAGAAAGCGATCTATTTATTGAAGCGGACCTATCTGAAAATTATATCAATGCAATTGCCAAAGGAGATTCCGTACAAATTTCCTTTCCTTCCATCAATAAAAATATAGCTTCTAAAGTATCGGCAACTGGAGCGATTATCAACCCCGACAATCGAACCTTTAAGGTAGAGGTCGCCCTGCCAAACCTTTCAGAGGTAAAACCAAATATGCTTTCCGTGTTGAAGATAAAAGATTACACCAACGCCGAATCCGTGGTAGTTCCTGGGCATTTGATTTTATCTGATACCAAAGGAGATTATGTATTTGCCGTGGAAAATGGAGTTGCCAAGAAAAAATATGTGAAGCGAGGTTATTCCTCAGGGGAAGAGACAGAAATCCTAGAAGGATTGGTAGGTACCGAAATTTTGGTGGATAAAGGCTTCCGTGAAGTGGGAGATAATTTTACTGTCAACGTAGCGAAGCAATAAGCATGGAAACTCCACAGAAATCTAAAACCATCAGAGAATTTGGATTGTCCAGTTTTAGCGTGGACAATTCCACCTCGGTGATCATTCTGACGTTTATCATTACGGTCTTAGGATTAGGGGCTTACCGTTCCATGCCTAAGGAAAGTTTTCCTGAAATTGTGATTCCTACCGTCTATGTAGGTACTCCCTATCCGGGTAACTCTCCTGTGGATATGGAAAACTTAATCACCAGACCAATTGAAAAGGAGTTGAAATCCCTCAGTAATGTAAAGGATATCAAATCTACCTCCGTACAGGATTTTTCTACAATCATCATTGAATTTACCCCTGGAATAGAAATTTCCAAGGCCATCCAAGAGGTAAAGGATGCGGTAGATCAGGCGAAAAGTGATTTGCCTACCGATTTAGATCAAGATCCTACCGTGCAAGAGGTCAATACCTCCGACTTCCCCATCATGAATGTGAATATTTCTGGTCCTTATTCTGAGCAGGAATTGAAGCGTTTTGGAGAGTATTTGCAAGATGCTATTGAGAGACTCCCAGAGATTTCTAAAGCAGACCTTGCAGGTACGGTAGAGCGGGAAATTCAAATCAATGTGGATCCCTACAAAATGGAATCTACAGGCGTGAGTTTTGGAGACATTTCAGGAGCCATACAAGGAGAAAACCTGACCATCTCCGGAGGAAGTATCAAAACGGGTGATTTTGAAAGAACCCTTCGGGTAAATGGGGAATTTTCAGACCCCAAAGAGCTTTTGGAGATTATCGTGAAGACGGATCAGCAAAAAATAGTTTACCTCAGGGACGTGGCGCAAATTGAAGATACGTTTAAGGATAGGACTTCCTATGCGCGAAGTAAAAATCTCCCTGTAATTACCCTCAACGTCACCAAAAGAAGTGGAGAAAATTTATTGGATGCGGCAGATAAAATCAAGGAGATAATACAAACTACAAAAGCGAATAGATTTCCAAGTAATGTAGAAATTTCCATCACCAACGATCAAAGTAAGCAAACTCGTACCCAAGTGAGTGACTTGGAAAACTCTATCATCTTCGGGATGATCTTGGTCGTTTTAGTACTTATGTTTTTTATGGGATTCCGCAATTCCCTTTTTGTGGGTTCTGCCATCCCATTATCCATGTTTATCTCCTTTTTGGTGCTTGATTCTTTTGGAATTACGCTCAATTTGATGGTCTTGTTTTCCCTCATTCTAGCTTTAGGGATGTTGGTAGACAATGGGATAGTGGTCGTAGAAAATATATACCGCTTGATGCAGGATGGAACACCACCCATAAAAGCTGCAAAAGAGGGAGTGGGAGAGGTGGCTTGGCCCATCATTACCTCCACACTTACTACCCTAGCGGCATTTCTTCCTTTAGCGTTTTGGGATGACTTGGTCGGTGAATTTATGAAATACCTTCCGATCACCTTGATTATTGTGCTATCCGCCTCCCTTTTTGTAGCCTTGGTGATCAATCCTGTGATGACCTCTCTTTACATGAAAATTGAGGACATGAGCCAGGAAAAACCCAAAAAAGGATCTATCCGAGCTTCCATCGCTTTGGTGCTGCTTGCTGTAATTTTTTACGTGCTGGGATGGACGAGTATGGGAACGCTCAGTGTGACCTTTGCCCTGCTTACGGTAGTGTATGTGTTTTACGTCAGAAAATGGGTGGGTTGGTTTCAAGCCGTTTTCTTGGTCAAAATGGAAAATAGTTACGAATCACTCCTCAAATTCGCATTAAGTGGAAAAAACCCAGTGAAGTTTCTGCTAGGTACTTTTTTCCTTTTGATTTTTTCCATTGTCTTATTAGGCATTCGATCGCCTAAAGTGCTCTTTTTCCCAGATAATCAGCCGCAGTTGGTCAATGTGTTTGTTGAATTCCCTATTGGAACCAGCATAGAATCCACCAATGCATTTGTGGACACCATGGAGGATGAGATGGTGGACAAGTTGGAGCCTTACGGAGGCATCATTGAATCGGTGATTACCCAAGTGGGCGAGGGTACCGGAGATCCAACGGAGGGGCCTAGTTTACAAGCTACTCCCCATAAAGCAAAAATTACCATTGGATTTGTGGACTACATCGACCGACAAGGTATCGACACCAACGAGGCCATGGAAGTAATCAGAGACTTGGTCAAGAAATACCCTGGGGTGCTCATAACTGTGGACAAACAACAAAATGGTCCTCCCGTGGGTAATCCCGTAAATATTGAATTTGTAGGAGAAGACTACGAACAATTGATCGCCTTTGTAGAGGAAAGTAAAGCCTTTTTGGAATCCAATGCCATCCAAGGATTGGAAGAACTCAAGACAGATCTTTCCTTGGGTAGCCCAGAGGTAGTGGTTCAGATCAATAGAGAAAAGGCAAGGAGATTTGGTTTATCTACGGCTACCATAGCCACCGAATTACGTACCTCTTTGTTTGGTTTGGAAGTTTCTCGCTTTAAAGAAGGGGAGGAGGATTATCCCATCTTACTTAGGCTTGACGAAAATACCCGCTACGATATCAATACCCTAGTCAATAAAAAAATAGGCTTTAGGGATAA
>JBANGF010000128.1:0-2841 GCA_037975655.1 Bacteroidota bacterium
AGCAAAAATCTAAATATTTAGATTTACAAAGTTTAATTCTGACTTAAAAAACAGGTGATTCTATAAACCCTTGCCAAATGGAATGCTCACTTGAGGCGCCCTGTTTCTATTCCAAGGATACTACTTTTTTTTCAGAACAAACAACTAAAATTCCAGTTGCACCCGTAAAAAAGCGAATGGTCTGAAGCTTGTTTTTTGGAATAATCGCTTAAATGCCTTTTTGTAACCTACTGACCTAGTTGAAATTAGTTGGCAATGGTTGGATTGCTTTTTTCAATTTGGTTGCCCTCAATTCTTGGACAAGAATTTCCTCTGTTCTTTAGTTTTTTTTCAGGGATGGGTTCGACGATTCCTGTAAATCCAAAATTTCCACCTCATCAAGCCCTTGGATGAACGTTACTTTTTTCCAAGGTGAGGTAGGGAAAAGGAGGGAGGTCAAGACTAGCTCTCCATCATTCACAAATACCTCAATCGAAGAAGCATCCAAGAAAATGCGTAACGATTCTACTTTCCAGGACATGGGTGCAGAATGTGCCGCTGCAAAATCTCGATTGAATTTAGCCTTGCCTGCCTTTCTTCGATCCACGGTGACCAAGCCCATCTCTTTGTTTATCACCACCTCTTCGCCCAATTCATTGGAGAGGAGCAAGGAGAAACTATCGTCTCTGGTTACTTCTGCACGAATCTCAACCGCAGCACTCGGTAATAAGGACTCTTTTCCCGAAATGCTGTAGGAAATGCCTTCTAATCCTTCCAGTTCTTTAGCAGGTGCTGACTTTAGTAAAAGTGTCCCATCTACATCAAAAAGATTGAGTTCTCTAGGCAAAGTAGTTGCAGATCTCCAAGTCTTCGTGGGAACCACCTGGGCATAGTCCCAGTTGCTCATCCAACCGATCCAAAGGGTTCGGTTTTGCTCTTTGGGGAGGTTGGCCCAGGTAACCCCGGCATAATTGTCCGGCCCATAATCCAACCAGCGAATCATCGTATCGTCTGGAGTAAATGCACCCTGCTTAAAGTCCCCGATGAAGTATTGCGTGGCTGAACCTTTTTGAGGTCCTCCAGGATTCATGCTGACTAAAAGAACCCACTTTTGGCTCCCATCCGGTGCCTTCATGGACAGCAGTTCTGGACATTCCCAAACTCCACCGTGGGCTCCGACACCCTGTCCAAATTCTCCTAAGAAAGTCCATTCTTTCAGGTTGGCGGACTCATAAAAGTGTATTCGATCGCGTGCAGCTAGGGTCATTACCCAAGTTGATTTCCCATCTTCTCGGTTTACTTGGGTGATTTTGGGATCTCGGAAGTCCCGAATTCCTGGATTTTTAAGCACGGGATTCCCCTCATACTTTTGCCAAGTCTTCCCTTTATCGAGAGAAAAGGAGAGCCCTTGTGTTTGAAAGTCTATTGCGCCCTCTTTTTCTCCTTTGGGGTCGTGGTAGGTAAATAGCGCTACCAGGGGAGGAGTTGTTGCGCTCCCTAGCCCTGAAGTATTCTTTTCATCGTAAACGGCACTGCCTGAAAAAATATAACCCAAACTATCAGGAAACAAGGCAATGGGCAATTCCTCCCAGTGAACCAAGTCTTTGGATACCGCATGGCCCCAATGCATGGGACCCCATACGGTGCTATCTGGGTAATGCTGGAAAAATAAATGGTATTCTCCAGCTACATAAACCAGTCCATTGGGATCATTCATCCAACCTTTGACAGGAGTGAAATGGTAGGCAGGGCGATATTGCTCTAAGTTGTTCGGCATAAATTTTAGTTCCTGCTGGCTGCAACCGTAGGTTAGGAAACTTATAAAAAATAGAATACAAAGGTTTTTGATTTTCATGAGATGCAGGATTAGAAATCAAAAATATCCTTTATCCTCGATTCTATTCGTTTTTAAATCATATTTTCTATTACCCTAGAATCGAATCCCTACTTCACAAAATATTCTTTTTTTAATCTTTAAGGAGTAGTACCTTTAACCTTTGACTTACTATTTTTCTATGAAAGGAATCATTTTAGCAGGGGGCTCCGGAACACGCTTGTATCCCCTTACCATCGCAGTGAGTAAGCAACTCATGCCGGTTTACGACAAACCCATGATTTACTATCCCTTGTCAGTATTGATGATGGCGGGCATCCAGGAAATCCTGATCATCACCACTCCAGAAGATTCTGCCGCTTTTCAAAGGTTGTTGGGGGATGGATCGCATGTGGGTTGTCAAATAACTTATGCCGTGCAGCCTAGTCCAGATGGGTTAGCCCAGGCCTTTATCATTGGAGAAGAGTTTATCGGAAAGGATAAAGTAGCCTTGGTTCTTGGGGATAATATCTTCTACGGCTCTGGATTGCACAAAACCTTGCAAGAAAACACCAATCCAGAAGGAGGGGTGGTTTTTGCTTACCATGTCAATGATCCCGAGCGCTATGGAGTGGTGGAGTTTGATGCCAATCAAAAAGCCATCTCCATTGAAGAAAAGCCTGCTCAACCCAAATCAAACTATGCCGTTCCTGGCTTGTATTTCTACGACAACCAAGTGGTCGAAATCGCCAAAAACATCAAACCTAGTGTACGTGGGGAGTTAGAGATCACCGACGTGAACAATGAATACCTCAAAAGAGGCCAACTTCAAGTAGCCATCCTCAATAGAGGTACGGCCTGGCTGGATACGGGTACCCACCAATCCTTGCTTCAAGCGGCACAGTTTGTGGAAGTGATTGAAGAGCGTCAAGGATTGAAAATCGGTTGTATCGAAGAGATTGCCTACCGGAATGGATTTATTGGCAAGGAAAAGTTGCTGGAAGCAGCAGCCAAACTGGGAAAAAGCGGATACGGTGCCTACTTAAGAC
>JBANGF010000164.1:0-3132 GCA_037975655.1 Bacteroidota bacterium
TCGCACTAGATAATCGACAAGCGTATTTTTACAACAACCAGGGATTGTACCACCTCTATTTAAACCAATTGGAAGAAGGCATTACGCTAATCAACCAAAGTTTGGCGATGGATGACAAAAATCCCTATGCACTTCGAAATAAGGGAATCTACTATACCCTAACGGGGAAAAAAGTGGAAGCATTGAGTTTCTTGGAGGAACTGGCGGTCAGCCATCCCGAAATGGACTTAGTTCAAGAATACCTAACAAAAGCAAGAGCCTTGTAATCACCTATCCCAAAGGTTGAAGGGATAATCTTAAATCCCAAATTCAACTTGGAAAAGCCCAAACCAATAGTTTGCAGTTTGGGTGAGTAGGAATTGATTATTGGCCCAGGAATACCCAAAATTCCCCTGCAATTTGACCCGGTGACCTCCTACGTAATGGGTATAGCCCATTGTAGTCTCCTCTCGCTGTACTTCCAAATTTCGAATCGATTGCTTGGGCGTGACTTGCGCATAGCGGATGGCTAGTTCCCCCTGCTTGGAAATTAATTTACTGAGTTGCAGATTTTGGCCTCTACCCACCCAAACTGCTTGTCGGGAGCCAAATGGGTTGTAGGTGATGGGATTGGAAGCATTTCTAGAAAAATACTCCCCCAGAAGAGCCCAGCCCCTATATTTCAACATCATGTCTGCAATAAAAACCCGCTGATCCCGCTTTTGATACAACTCTGGTCCCAACTGCCCTCTTGCTCTGGCTCCACTTTCATTAAAATTGTAACTAGCGCCAAGGGAGAGTTTAGGACGGGGCTCCAACTCCAAATCTCCTTCAGAATAATCTCCTCCATTCGTAAATTTTCCAAAAGGAAGTATTTCTATTCGTCCCGTATAACTCAAGCCTTGATCCCCCACCGAAGGATTTCTCCCTTCACCCGCAGTTATCGCTCCTTTGAACTGAAACACCGCTTTTCCCTCCGTAGGGAGCGTGTAATAGGCAAAAACACCAAAATCTCGGTCAAGTGTGAAAAAAGAATTGGCAATGGATCGATCTGCAAACTGCAAATTTCCAGAACTAATGACACGCTCCCGGTTTCCAGGGAGTTTGGCTTGTCCCATTCCCACATAAAAATTGGGACTGAAATGGTAATAAAGAATAGCGTCTTGAATGGGCTGGGCTACCTCTCCTCCATCCAAGTCCATATCCGACTTTGAAAATCCAAGTTGGATGTAGTACTGGATACGTGGATTGATCACAAAACCATCCAATCGAACCCGTAGTCTGCGAACCCGAAAATCCATCTGTTCAAAACTCAAATCCTCACCACTTTCTGTCCGAAAACCAATCCGGTTTTGCAATCGAAAGCGCAAATTCAAACTATACAAGGAGTCTTTGGTAAAACTTATCCCCTTTTGAACTTGGAGCAAGGAACGCTCATCGGATTCGTTTTGTGCCAAAACAGATTGACTGCAACCCAAGCACAAGCAGCCAATAATCAACTGAAACAAAAGAATCCTTTTCATTGCCTATGGATGTAAAAAAAGCCGTAACGAATAAATCATTACGGCTTTCTTTATTTTTAAGTTTACTTAAGCCTTGGCCGCTTTGATCAAGTTCAAGGCACTACCTGCCTTAAACCATTCGATTTGACCTTCATTGTAGGTGTGATTAGCAAGAACCCTGTGTGAAGTACCATCCACATGATGGAAGACTACTTCCAAAGGCTTGCCTGGCGAAAACGTAGTCAAGCCATTGATGTCGATCACATCATTTTCTTGGATCAAGTCATAATCCGTTGGATTTGCAAAGGTCAAGGCAAGCATGCCTTGCTTTTTCAAGTTGGTTTCGTGAATACGAGCAAAAGACTTCACCAAGATCGCACGAACCCCTAGGAAACGAGGTTCCATGGCTGCATGCTCTCTTGAAGATCCTTCACCGTAGTTTTCATCTCCTACCACGATGGATCCAATTCCTGCTGCCTTGTAAGCACGCTGCGTTGCTGGAACTTCACCATACTCACCAGTCAACTGATTTTTCACCGAATTGGTCGCCTCGTTGAAGGCATTTACTGCCCCGATGAGCATGTTGTTAGAGATATTATCCAAATGACCTCGGTATTTCAACCAAGGACCTGCCATAGAGATGTGGTCCGTTGTACACTTTCCTTTGGCTTTAATCAATAACTTCAGTCCCTTCAAGTCTACACCTTCCCATGCAGGGAAAGAATCCAATAGTTGCAAACGATCGGAAGTAGGTGCTACCAGTACCTGAACCTTGGATCCATCTTCTGCTGGAGCCTGATATCCTGCATCTTCCACAGCAAACCCTTTGGTAGGCAATTCCAATCCTCTTGGCTCATCCAAACGAACTTGCTGGCCTTCTGAGTTGGTCAACGTATCCGTAAGTGGGTTAAAGGTCAAATCTCCTGCAATGGCAAGTGCCGTTACGATCTCAGGGGAAGCGACGAAGGCATGTGTATTCGGGTTACCATCCGCACGCTTCGCAAAATTTCGGTTGAAAGATGTGATGATGGAGTTCTTTTCTTGCTTTTCAGCACCATGTCTAGCCCACTGACCAATGCAAGGTCCGCAAGCATTGGCAAGCACCACGCCTCCCATTTTGTCGAAGGTGTCCAAAAATCCATCCCTTGCTACCGTATAGCGAACCTGTTCGGAGCCCGGAGTAATGGTATATTCGGACTTCGCTACCAGCTTTTTGTCTACCGCCTGCTGGGCAAGCGAAGCCGCTCTAGAAATATCTTCGTAGGAAGAGTTGGTACAAGAACCAATCAATCCCACGTCCAACTTTGCAGGCCATCCATTTTCTCTGACAGCAGCAGCGAATTTGGAGATCGGCCATGCCAAATCTGGAGTGAATGGACCATTTACATGTGGCTCAAGTTCAGAAAGGTTGATTTCAATTACCTGATCGAAGTATTGCCCTGGGTTGGCATATACTTCAGTGTCACCAGTCAAATGCTCAGCGATGCTATTAGCTAATGCAGCGATATCGGAACGGCCTGTACCGGAAAGATAGGCGGCAGATTTTTCATCGTAGCCAAAAATGGAGGTAGTTGCTCCAATCTCAGCACCCATGTTACAGATTGTTCCTTTACCTGTAGCGGAAAGGGAACGTGCTCCTTCTCCAAAATAT
>JBANGF010000169.1:0-2887 GCA_037975655.1 Bacteroidota bacterium
AAGGCTGCGCTAGCCTCGTTATAGACTGCGCACTCCATTTCAATAGGGCGCTTAGCTCAGCGGTAGAGCGGCTCGTTTACACCGAGTAGGTCGGGGGTTCAAAACCCTCAGCGCCCACCATTTTCTTGTTTTTGTTGTTTTGACCAAGAGATTGGGCATTAGTTCCAAACTGAATAGCGCATATCTTTTTAGAAAACAAGAAAAAAAGACAAAACCCTTAGTGTCCACGATTTTTACGTTCTGTAGGCTTTGTAAACTTTTGAAACCGCTTTGGATAGGGCGATAGAAGCATCATCCCAGCCGACTCCATAAACCCTCTTGAAGGATTCCTCAAAAGAAAGTCCATCAGTCCTGACAGTTAATAGATCAAATGTTTTATCAATTCCACCAACCGACACAAGGGCATCCATAACTATGTATCCAAGACTGTAGATCATGGGATATGAAATGCTGTCACAAGGCAACTTCATGTTGTTTCTAAGAAATTCCTGGATAGTCTCTGGTTCGTAGTCTTTTAGAAGCCATTTGTTGTCAGTAATCCAACTCTTGCGAATGTTCACATAATCTTCAACACTCTTTGCAAGCGTTGAAATTGATACGGCTTGGGGTTGTCCTTCCGAGTACCAACATGGCAGTAGCACAGGTGGAGGTGATTGTGTCTTGCCTTTAAAAATCATCCCTTGAACAGCGTGGGTATATTCGTGCAAATCAGTCTGACCACCGAATCTTTGGATATTGAAACGATTTACAGGGGTTGGAACTCCCACAAGGACAAGGCCGATATCGCTTGCAATATTGGTGACAGCCCCATCGCAGTCAATTCCTGCACATTTTTCAGATGCTTGATCAGGGAGAGAAATTCCCAATTTAAATGGACTTAGGTATTTTCCTGCTTCAGCTCTGGCCCAAGACACATCTTGTTTGTTGTACTGAATAAATCTAACTTCTTCAGGTTGCTTTTGAGACCCCATCACTCGTGAACCGAGCGTAACAGCATCAATTGTCAATTGATTTGGATATCTCTGAGGAGTATTTGGACCAAAGATAAAGTTGATTTTCAAATTTGTGGATTGATGTTTCCGCAAATTGCTTTGAATTTCCTCCCAGACTGCGTAAGGGATTCCCTGATATCGCTCCTCCAAATCTGCAAATGAGGTCGGCTTATCTGGAACTTTCAATTCTGGTACAAAGGTCACAGCCGAACTAGGCGAGGGAGAGGGTTCGGTTACAAGAGTCGGCGTGGTTGTGGGAGTCGGAGTTGGAGTAGGTATTGGAGTGGCTGTTGGAGTAGGTGTTGGCAGAGCCCGTTTAATTGTGATTCCTTTATTCCAAACCAATTTCTTCCCACTCTTAATGCATGTGTATTTCTTGCCCATATAATTTTGAGTAGACCCAACTTTTGAACAGATAGCCCCAGTTTTTGGGGGAGTAGAAGCAATAGCAGGAATTAGGGGCAACAAGAGTCCAAGTGATAAGAAAATCAACCTGAACTTCATTTAGGAATTATCTACCAAAGTGGAATGGAAATCATCCAACTTTAGCTACTTCCAAGTCAGGCCCTTCGCATATATAGGAAATACGTACCAAACTTAATACCAAATCACGTAATTTATCCGGAATTAAAGACAAGTAGAGTTAACAAAAGGTGGTCGGGCTGACATACAATTTTGAATCTATTTTTGCTGAGCCACTATTGCGTTAGCGATTATTTTTGCACCTTCTCGCCAAGGAATTCCATAAATACTTTCAAAAGCTTGAGCGAAACTTTTTCCACTACCTGTTAATTTGAAAAGATCTAGAAATGAGTCTGGTCCACCAATGGAAACCATAACTTCTGATGCCAAGGAACCGACGTCATAAACTGCCCAGCCATCGTATTCATTACCATTCCATTTGTCCCAGCCGCTTTTGTATTCGGGATCAAGAAACTTTTCTATCCATGCACTGTCGGGCTTCTGTTTAAATAGTATTGTCTCGCTAGCTCTACGTCTATCAATCTCATACTTATTAAAATCATTAGAAAACACTGTTGCACGTTGAACCCATGTAGCACCACCTTCAATCAACCAACGAGGTACCTGTGTCCATCCAGCATTTGCCAATAAGACTGCTTGAATAGTATGAAAATATTCATGCGCTTCTAGAGTTCCTGATGTATGGTCGGGATTATTTTTGCCCCAATCGCTTGCAGTTGCATAAATCATTGGGATATTTGTCCGTTGATTTCTCAAGGCCACTCCGCCCCAGCAAGGAGTCACAGGTACATTGCAAGCTTTTTTTGCTTCTCCGCTTACGTCGTAGCCACAGGCTCGTTCGGCACAGAATTGATCAATTTGCTTTTGACCCCATTCGATGTCTTTTTCTCCAGCATAAACAATTAAAACTTTCTTGGGTTCATCATAATTTGCGCTCAAGCGCGATACTAAATTAAGAGCTACAAGTGGAATCGGGTTATCAGGAACTCCATTTGGGCTTATAGAAATTTCAATCACTCCAAGTTTGGAGGTAGATGCTTCTATTTTCTCAGCACTTCTTTTCCAAGCCCAATAGGAGATTCCATCTGCTTGTAGTACTACGTCACTCCAATTCTTTGGCGAAGTTGGCGGCTCCCATGGTTTAACAGTTTGTACTGGTGTTGAAGAAGTAGTCGGAGTAGGCGTCGGAGTAGGCGTCGGAGTAGGCGTCAGAGTAGGCGTCGGAGTCGGAGTTGGAGTCGAAGTTGGCAAAGGTGAAGGAGAAGACACCGGCCCTGATTTCTTGATCAGGACACCTTTACCCCAAATCAATTTCTTACCGCTCTTAATGCAGGTGTATTTCTTGCCCATATAATTTTGAGTAGACCCAACTTTTGAACATACAGCCCCAGCTTTGGGCGGATTCGCGGAAT
>JBANGF010000200.1:0-11486 GCA_037975655.1 Bacteroidota bacterium
ACTTTCCCAGAAGCCTCTGAAGATCGGATTGTCCACAAAATAGACTACCTGTCCTCTTCCCTGGGATTCCGCTCCAATCACGAGGGATTGACCCATCTGGGACTTGATTTTGTAACCAATATACCCTGTTCTGTAGGCCTCATTGGAAGCAATAATCCCCGCATTGGCTCCTCCGCTCAGGAAGGCAAATCGGCTGGAGTTATTCTTCAAGGTGTAGTATTTTCCACCTGTTCCGTAGCCCAGCGGATGCGTTTCATCCATCTTGATTTCATAGATGGCTCCTGCTGTGCCTCCCGCTATTTCCAAGCGCTCGCCCTCGGTGTAGGGCTCCAAGCGCTCTTTCTTGGCGAGTTCCTGACTTGATTTCTCGGCAGCCTTTTTCTCATCTTCCGTATCAAAGGTTTTCAATTTGAATCCTTCCTTATTTGCAAAAAGGTTGACAGAGCCATCGATGGCAATCACCTTTCCTCCTGCCTTCACCCAGTCGTTCAACTTGGTTTGGGAAGAAGCAGACAAGGCAGAACCAAATACCGATGGAAGAATGATCACGTCGTACTTACTCAAATCAGCATTGCCCATCGAGGCGGCATCTAGGCTAGAAAGTGGATACTTCAGGTCTTTTTCGAAGAAGTGCCATACCTCTCCAAAATTCAGGGAGGAGGTACCTGTTCCGCCTACAAGGGCCACCTTAGGGGCTTGGATGACGCGTACAGTTGGGGAACCGAAGTCCTTGCCCTGCTCTACGTAGCCTGTTTGGGTAGTGCTCAAGGTAATGCCCAAGGCTGCGGCAGTTTCCTGTACGGTCTGATCAAAATTAGCCACCCAATCGTTGCCTCCTTTGGTGATCATCATCGTTCCGGCTGGGTAGGATTTTCCTTCCACGGTGAAAGGGTATTCGGCGTAGCGCACGCGAATTTTTTTGTTGAGCAAGGCTGCAAGGAAGGCTGCATCTCGCGTACCCTGCCAAGGAGCTAGGTAGGCTACTGGTGTCCCAGTGACTTTCGTCGGAGCGGGCGCAGGCTTCTCGTAGGTTCCGCTTGGATCCAATCGGGTATCCAGTGCAAAGGCCTTAAGCCCATAAGCATAAGGCATGGCCCAACTCGTGATGTCGTAGGTAATCGAATCGTGTAGTGCAGGGTTGGGTTCAAAGAGCACTTGGGCAAGTACAGATTTCGGCTGGTAGGCGGAGATGACGATGTCCTTATCGCTCGTTGCAAAAGGAACGCCCGTCTTTCCACTTTGGTACTCGTAGCCTTTCAAGCCAGTTTTGGCAGTGCCCTTTCCGTACTGGATTCCGTTTTTGTCTAGCAATTCTAGCAATTTGGCGACTTGGGCAGGGTTGCTTTCGCCCTTGATCACAAAACTTTTGTAGGTGCCTTTGGGAGCAGTAGCGTTGGTTTTGAAGTAGCGTTCAAACTCACTTACTAGTCGAGCGGCATGCTGGCTCGTCATTTCTACGGCAGAAAGTGCGGCGGTATAGTGTCCGGCAATTCGGCTACTCAAGGTGACTGTATCGCCGATGGCATTGTAGCCACCAATTCCCGCACGTCCGCCTCCACCTTGTTCGATGGTCATGCCAATGGCGCCATTGTACATCGGATAGGTGTCCCCATAAGAAGGATACAGCAGGTCAAATCGCTCTTTGGTGAAGTAGAAGCGGCCCATTTGGTCGAAGTACTTCGCAGTATTTTTTCCAAAAAGGTCTTGAAACTCGTGTTGAAATGGCGTCAACTGCTCGTGCAAGGGTTCTGCGGCAGGAGCCATGTAAAATGGATTGTCGATGCCCTGCTCGTGGAAGTCGAGGTGAAGTTGCGGCATCCATTCCTGGTACATTTTGAGACGCTGCTGAGATTCAACTTGTACTTGCCATGCCCAGTCACGGTTGAGGTCAAAGAGGTAGTGATTGGCACGCCCACCTGGCCAAGGTTCGTTGTGTTCCATGGACTGCATGTCGGGCTGCAATTGGGTATGCATTTTCTGGTTGTACCAGTTGGAATAGCGATCTCTACCGTCCGGGTTGATGCAGGGATCGAGGATGATGACTTGATTTTTCAACCAGTCTTGCACCTTGGCATTGTTGGGATCGGCCAGGGTATGGAAAGTAGAAATGGCCGCTTCCATCCCTACGGATTCGTTGCCATGGACGTTGAAAGACATCCAGTTGATGGGAACTTGGGTGCTTGGCGTTCCGGAAAGAAGGCCTGCACGCTTCAAGTTGTCTGTGCGGATCTGCTCGAGTCGAGACATATTCTCCGGACTCGCTAGGATGGCGAGAATGAGGGGTCTTTTTTCGTTGGTTTCCCCGTATTGAATGAGCTTGATGTTGGGATTTTGAGCTGCGACATACTCAAAATAGTCCACCATTCGGTGGTGAGGAGTGAATCGGTCTCCTGGTTTGTAACCGAGAAACTGCTCTGGTGTCTTGAGTTGGGCCAGTACGCTTCCCGCAGAAAGCACAGCCAATACGAGCGAAAAGAATATTTTTTTCATTTGGGAAATGGGTTTCGGCAAGAAAGTTAACCGCTTTTGTCCATTGTACTGCCACCGAATGCTGGAAAAGTGACGAGTGGAAAGGACTGGTTTCTAATTCCTAGTAAGTGAAAATCACAAAAAAAGGCAGACCTTTCTGGGCCTGCCTTGGGAGTAAATTAAGAAAATGCTTAGGCTACTGCAGTGGCAGTCACCTCAATGTTACCTCGGGTAGCCTTGGAGTACGGGCATACTTGATGCGCCGCGTCAACCAGCTTCTGGGCTTCTTCTAGTGAGGCTGCCATTGGAATTTTCACCTCAATGTCTACACCCAAACCGAAGCTTCCAGGACCATAGTGACCAAGGTGAACTTTTACTTTGATTTCGGAGTCTTTCAAACTGGTGTTGCCAGCGACAGCTCCTAAAGCACCGCCAAAGCAAGCGGCATACCCAGCTGCAAATAGCTGCTCAGGATTGGTTTTTCCTCCATCTCCTCCGATTTCTTTAGGCATCGCTACATCGAAGTCAAGCATGCCGTCTTCGGTGCATACGTGTCCTTTTCTGCCTCCAGTGTTTACCGCTACTGCGGTGTAATCTACAATTAGTTTTTCCATGGTTTCGTATGAATTACAGGTTGATTTTTTTGAGTCGCTGTTGGGGCTGGGCCCCAAAACTAAGCACTACTATTCAAACTTAAGAATGGACTGCAAGGTTTTTGGAGGAAGTAAATTTCTTTATGATCGGGTGATTTAGGTCAGTTTATAGCCTCGTTCATAGGCATAGTGAAGCTTGGCATTGACGGCAGCGTCTGTAGACAATTGGGTCTGTGGATTCCAGGTGATGGTCTGGCC
This sequence comes from Bacteroidota bacterium, assembly GCA_037975655.1. GTDB lineage: Bacteria > Bacteroidota > Bacteroidia > Cytophagales > Cyclobacteriaceae > Algoriphagus. Next base: position 3,321 of record JBANGF010000200.1, read on the forward strand.
CAGTTCGTGGGCTATATTACCCAGGGTACAGGCCGTGCAGGTGCTGTGACCGATTTCCACGGGGACGATGGGGTCTTTTCGCTTGCGGATGCAGTCGATGAAATCCACATGGTGGGCCCCAAAACTAAAGTTCTCCGGCTCTTTGCCGAGTTGTAGCTCAGGGATGGAGCTGTCGTAATTGCCTCGGGACACCTTGATCCAGCCTTTTTCTCCGATAAACTTCACGCCTTGTCGGCCTTCGTCAAACTTGGTAATTAGCATCTCTACTCCATCGGCATAGCGATACGTGAGTGGTTGAGATGCGGATCCAGGGATGATGGTAGTTGGACCATTTCTATCCTTGCTTAGGCCCCACTGGGCGATGTCGATCATGTGAGCGCCCCAGTCGGTCATCAAGCCACCTCCAGTTTCCTTGTACCAGCGCCAAGCACCCCAGGCAGTTTCGTTCTTTTCAGGGTTCAGGCTAATGCCTGGATTGAGCAGGTCATTGAATGCTAGACTCGGGATAGGGCCTAGCCATTTTTCCCAGTTGAGGCCTTCGGGAACAGGCTGGGCAGCCAGGTCGTAGGGCTTGGGATGGGGATTGTCGCCTACGTGAACGAGCACCTGGGATATCTTTCCCAACTGTCCGCGCTGCACGTGCATGGCGGCTGTTTGGAAATTCACCGCCGCGCGCTGCATGGAGCCCACGGCTAGGACTACGCCGTTTTCACGCACAGCCTGCACCAGGAGTTGCCCTTCTTTGATGGTGAAGGTGAGTGGTTTTTCCAAGTAAATATCCTTCTTGGCCTTGCACGCATCAATCGCCATGAGCGCATGCCAATGGTCTGGAGAGGCGATGACAACCGCATCCACGTTGGGATCTTGGAGGAGCTCTCGGTAGTCCTCGTAGAGTTTGGGTGCGGTAACGGTCTTACCTGCTTCGGTGAGATTTTTTTGAACGCGAAGCGCAAAGCGCTCCCGCTTGATTGCATACACATCTGCTCCTGCCACTACTTCTACGCCTGGAATCCGCATAAAATTGTTGAGCAAGCCCATGGCTTGACGTCCTACGCCAATAAACCCAAGGCGAACGCGCTCGTGAGCAGTTTGAAAGAGTGGAGTGGCAGCTGCAGCGGCAAATGAAAGACCTGGAAGCATGCTTAGGCCTGCTGTAGTTAGCAAGCTGGTTCCGAGAAATTTACGACGGGAAAAAGAAGCGCACATGAAGGTTCTGGGTTTAGTGTAAGTATTCAGTTTTAAATTACCTGAAAATTCTGGTCTTTCTAAATTTTTGAATTTTAAGTTGATAAGGGGACCATTCAAATGCCAAGGGGACATTTTTTGGTTTAGAAAGGGGAGGATCTGCTGCTTTTTTCGAAATTGCCATAGAAAAAATCAATCGAAATGACCATTCAACAGTTGGAATACCTGATCGCAGTAGACAAGCACCGACATTTTGGGCAGGCTGCTGCCGCTTGTTTTGTGACCCAACCCACCCTCAGTGCTCAATTGAGTAAGTTGGAGAAGGAGCTTGGAGTGATTCTTTTTGACCGAAGCAAGATGCCTGTCATCCCTACGGAGTCTGGGGCGCAGGTGATTGCTCAAGCCAAGAAGGTACTGTCTGAAAGCAAGGGGATATTTGAACTGGTTTCCCAGTTGAAAGGGGATGTTTCTGGGGTGCTGAAATTGGGGATCCTGCCTACGCTAGCTCCCTACCTTTTGCATTTATTTATCCGAAAGTTTTTGGAAAAGTACCCGCTAGTTAAGTTGGAAGTACAGGAATTAGTCACCGAGGAGATTGTGCGCAAACTGAAGAACGACGAGCTGGATTTGGGGATTGTGGTGACTCCTTTGGGGGAGGTAGGAATGGTCGAAAAGCCCATGTTTTACGAAAAATTCTATGCTTATTTTTCAAGTGGACACGAGCTATTGGGTCAGCAAGAGATTCGTCCCGAACAGATCAAAACGGAGGAACTTTGGGTCTTGCAGCAAGGGCATTGCTTTCGGGATCAGGTGCTCAACTTCTGTGATCAAGGACTATCGGGACACAAAAACTTTCACTACGAGAGTGGTTCCTTGGAGGGCCTTCGCAACATGGTCAATCGCTACAAGGGGCTCACACTCCTGCCTGAGTTGGCTACTTGGGAACTTTCCAAGGAGGAAAAATCTCGACTCAGACCCTTTGTTGGCGCATCCCCTACTCGGGAAGTCAGTATCATCCTGAACCGAAGTTTTTTAAAACAAAAGTTGGTTGCTCTGCTTTATCAAGAAATCACAGAGTCCCTCCCTTTCCCCATGACAAGTAAGTCACAGGGAGTGGTGGTGAAGTTTTCTTGATCGCAAAATCTTTCTTTCGGCATTCTTGAATACTTGTCTCCAGTATCCCCCTTTGGATAGACGCTTTCGCTTCTGAACTAGACCCCAAACTGGTTGAGGTGGTGATCCAGGTGCTTGTAGAGCAGGTTGTTCCATTCCTTGGCAGTCATGGGACCAAAGGAAGGAGATTCCTTTCCTTCAAATCCGCTTTCGCCGGTGGCAAGCGTTTGCTCTACAAAAGCGGTGAGTCGTGCCTTCTCTTCCGCAAAGTTTTTTTCATTTTTGATTCGGAAGGCAGGAGATGTGGGAAGATTTTTTTTGTAGGGGACCTCATTGACCACCCCAGCTTTGACGAAAGTTTTCAATAGAAAGCGCATCAGGGGATTTGCCTTGGGGTGCTTATTGGTAAAGGCCATTTCGTAGGCTACACAGCAATGGGCCAGCATTTGGTCTACTGACATTTTTCCCCAAAGGGCAGGGCTTTCAGGGCTAAGTTTTTCGATTCGATGGATCAATTCAGCGGTAACCGCTGGGTCAAATACATTTTTCATGGGGACTAGTTAATCTAAAATAATTCGTTCTGCCTTCGGGTATTTCACCTCGTAGCGCAGGGTTAATTTTTGTTGTCCTCCTGGGGCAATGGTGATTTCCCAAGTTACGATTCCTGTTATGGGGTCTACAACTCCACCACTCAACTCACCTGTAGTCACCTCGATAGCCGAATTGACGGAAACGGGGATTTGATCTTTGACTTGCAGGGTTACGGCCTGGGATTTGTTATTTTTTAGTGTGATTTCATAGCCACGGCTTTCGGTGATGTTGGAGCCGATGGTCCGTTTTTTGGAAAACTGGTTTACTTTCTCGCGCTGCATCACGAGGGATCGGTCCCGACCCATGGAGATTTGGAGGGTGTCTTGGAGCGCAGCTGGGTTGAGGATGGATCTTCCCACAAAGCCATCTTCGAAGTAGAGATTGCTCTCTCCCTCTAGGAGGCTGTACTGACTCCAATCGGCCATTTCGGCCAAGAGGAAGGCGTCTTTATCTAGTTTGGGGATGGCGGTGTAGCGGTAGCTGGCCGGAATCTCGTAAGTTTTCAAATCGACAAGGGTGCGTTCCCCATTGGTTTTGATGGAATAGGGTTCGGCTACTTGAATTTCCACGGTCGTTTGGTTTTCGACAAAGTTGGTCATGAGGGGAGCAGCATCCATAGCACTGTTAAACGGTTCTACTCCCAAGGCTCTCTTTTCCGATTGTCTGGAATATCCAGTAACCACAACTTCAGATAGCACTTGATTATCCTGCATGAGGGTTACATTCAAACTAGACCTTCCTTGGATAGGCACTTCCTCTACACGCATCCCTATAAAGGAGAACACCAAGGCTTGTGCAGTAGTAGGTAAGGTCAATGAATACCTTCCTTCCATATCTGTAGTGGTTCCGATTGTAGTTCCTTTAACCAATACTGTAGCGCCAGGAAGAGGTTGTCCTTGTTCATCCAGTACCATTCCGCTAATGGCACTTGGTGTCTGAGGTAGCGCAAACTTATTGACTGTGGTATAACGGGCATAGTTGAGTTCCCACTTGTCGAGAATTGGCGCCTGACCCCCTTGGTTGGGGTTGGCATTGGAAAAGCGGAGTTTGACATTTTTCCAATCTGCTCCTGTATTTTGGAATACCTCTGCCTTGTACTGCAATTGAAGTGGTTCGCTAATGGATTTGACGCGCACGTCGTATTTGGGGTACCAGCCTGCATTGGACACCAGGTAATTGATTTGAAAGGTGGCAGGGCCTGCGCCTGTGGTTTTTACTCGGATTCTGATTTCCGCCTTCGCTTTATCGTCACTTTGTTGCAGCGCATAGAGTTGATTCCGAAGTGTCTCAATTTCCTGGTTGTTTTCCGCAAGCTGCGTATTGATTTGCAATTCCTCGTTGGCAATTTTGGTGTGTTCGGCGTCAAAAAATTCCAAGGTGGTTTTGAGCGCAGTCATGCTCGTGCCTGCCTGGCTGCTGCCAATACTTTTGTTGGCCGAAAGAACGCTCATTTTAGTACCAAGCACTTGAATCCGATTGCGTAAACTGCTTTGGCGTTTTTCAATTTCTTCGATTTCTTTTTCCAGTGCCTTCGCTTTTTCTCCTTCCTCTTTTTTATGGAGAAAATCCAAGCGCTTGTTGACTGCTTGGATCGTAAAATTGCCCTGTCCTTTCACCTGAATGCTTTTTTCATCTAGAAAGGGAGAGAGTCCCTTGACTAGAAGCACGGTTTCTCCTGCGGGAAGGGTGCCTGTTGCCGTTTCAAATACTTGTGCCCCAGACAAGAAGAGGGTGACCTCCTTGATCTGGTTGGTAAGGGTTACTTCCTTAAGGTCTTGTGCGAATCCTTGGAGGGTGAAGCTGGATAGGAGGAAGAAAAAAAGTAGTCTTTTCATAAGGAGTAGAGTTGGTATTCAAAGAAGCAAATTATTCACTTAAACCCAAGGCTTGGTCTTTAATTCTTTGATGACGTAGAAAATTCGATTGGGGTTTGCGGTGGATGATTAGTTTTGTGTTGGAAACCCGTATTGCATGACTCTTTTTCAAAGTATCCTGATTGCCCTAGTCGAAGGACTTACTGAATTTCTCCCCATTTCCTCCACGGGACACATGATTTTGGCATCCACAGCCATGGGGATTCATGAGGATGAATTTGTAAAGACCTTTGAAGTATTTATTCAATTGGGAGCCATCTTGGCCATTGCCTTGATGTACATCAAAAGGTTCTTCCGCAATCTGACCATTTACTTCAAGTTGATTACCGCATTTCTACCTACTGCAGTAGTTGGGTTTTTGGCCTACGATTACATCAAGGCCTACCTATTCAGTCCCATCGTGGTGTCGGTTTCCCTGATTTTGGGTGGGATCATTCTAATTTTTATCGATAAAAAAGTAGCCGCTCAAGGCAGTACTGTGCTGGAGGTGGAAGATATTTCCTACAAAAATGCCTTCTTCATCGGGCTCTGCCAGTGTCTATCCATGGTGCCCGGCACCTCTCGGGCCGCTGCCACCATTATTGGGGGGGTATTTAATGGCTTGGACAAAAGGCAGGCTACTGAATTTTCCTTCTTGCTTGCCGTGCCTACCATGCTTGCCGCTGGGGGATATGATCTCTTGAAAACGGATCTAGCCTTCACGAGCGAGCAATTGATGCTGCTGGGAATTGGTTTTATTGTTGCCTTTGCTTCGGCTTGGGGAGCGGTGAAACTATTTTTGACCTACGTCTCTACCCATGGCTTTACCTCCTTCGGCTGGTACCGAATCGGCCTCGGGATAGTGTTCTTAATTTTGATGTGGGGAGCGGATTTGTAAGGATTTTCTGCTAGTCTCACCCTAATCAAAAAGCCCTGAAAGCGAAACTGTCAGGGCTTTTTGATTGAAAATAAATAGAGCCTACTTCCGATTCTTCACATATTTTTCAAGCCAGCTGTCCATTTCCCAAAGGGTATGAAGCACGGATTCCTTGCCCGCATAGCCATGGCTTTCGTGAGGGAGGAGCACCAATCGGGTCGTCGCGCCATGTCCTTTGAGGGCATTGTAGTAGCGCTCGGATTGGATGGGGAAAGTACCCGAGTTGTTGTCTGCCTCCCCGTGGATAAGCAGGATTGGGGTCTTCACTTGGTGGGCAAAGGAGAATGGAGACATGTTGAAATATACTTCAGGGGCTTCCCAGTAGCTACGCTGCTCGTACTGGAATCCAAAGGGAGTCAGGGTACGATTGTAGGCTCCACTTCTGGCGATGCCAGCGGCAAAAAGTTGGGTGTGGGAAAGTAGGTTGGCGGTCATGAAGGCGCCATAGGAATGTCCGCCCACTGCGATGCGCTTGCGGTCTCCAATGCCCATGTCTACCACCTTATCGATGGCCGCTTCCGCGTTGGCTACAAGCTGCTCGATAAAGAAATCGTTGGGCTCCTGCTCGCCTTCCCCTACGATGGGCATTTCGGTTTGGTCCATGATTGCATAGCCACGAGTCACCCAGTAGATCGGGGAACCCCAACTGAGGCGTGTAAACGTATATTTGGACCCTCTCACCTGGGCGGCATCAGCCGCGGATTTGTACTCTCGGGGATAGGCCCACATGAGTACCGGTAGCGCACCATCTTTTTCTGGGGAGTATCCTGGGGGAGTGTAGAGAATCGCGGAGAGGTTGAGTCCATCTTTCCGCGGGTAGGTTACTAGTTGCTTTTGGATGCCTTTCAGGCTTGGGTAAGGATCTGCAAAGGCGGTGATTTGCTTGGGAGCAATTCGCTTTTTGGTGTGGCGTACCCAGTAGTTGGGCTGGGTGTCCGTCCCTTCCTTGATTGTGATGAAGGAACTCGCATCCGCATTGAGCACTTTGGTGACGCGTTCGTAGAAAGGAGCCTGGGATCTCCAAAGGATTTGCTGTTCTTTGGTCTTGCTGTTGAAGGTGGAAAGAAAAGGCATATTGCCTTCTGGACTTCCCCCCTCGGAGGTCATGTAGACCAAGTCCCCTTTTCGGAGAATAACACGTCTACCATAGGCATTTTCAGTGAAAAGTGGACTGCCTGGATCATTGTACAGGTCGTCCGAGGAGCGCTCGATGATGGTTCGAGGGGCTTGACTTGGAGTTCCAGGTTGGAATACGGATACTTTTTCGGTACGGCTCGCGGACCAGCGTTCGCTCAGCAAGGCGAAGGTATCGTCAGACCAGCTGATGCCTCCAAAGCGGAGGGTAGTGCCTACTAATTTTTGTTTCTCTTGTGTGAAGGGAGCTGTCAGCGTGTACACATGGTCTCTTTCGGCTACCTTCACTTTAGGATCACCCTTGTCCTGAGCCTCTGCCCAATACAGGGTAGCCGGGACATCTGCACGCCAGTTGACGTTACGAATGCCGCTTACCGTGGCATCAAATCCACTGGGACGAACTTCATCCAAGCCAATTTGGGCGATGGTTTTGAGGAGGTCACCTCCATTGCTCCAGACCTCTACCGTGTAGGGAAATCGGTCTGCAGGCACGAGGTAGGAAAAAGGAGTTTGGATGGTCTCTACCAAAATGTAGTTTTTGTCAGGGCTTAAAAGCATAGACTTGATCATGCCCGGTTTGCCTAGGGGCTTTTTGGTCCCATTTACCTCCACCTGCATCAGTTGGGAATCCATAAAGTAGGCAAATAATGCCTCGTCGTGTGGATTGGCAAGCAAATCTTGGTAGGTACGGCTTGCGGCGGCTTTTCCAGAAGTTTCCTGAATGATCGGGCCCACAGGTGCAAGTGGTGCTTTGGGCATTGCGCCTCGAGCGGGGTTGATGGCTTTGATGATTAGGCTGGTATTGGAAAGCCATGCCACCGAATTTCCCATCACTTGGTTGAGAATGGGTTCGGTGAGTTTTTTTGCCTCGTAGGTACGCATGTCCACTACCCAAAGGCTGATGCCTTGTGCCTCGGTTTGGGTAAAGGATAGGTAGGCTTCGTCCAAGGAAAAGGTGAAGCCATTCATTTTAGGGTTGGCGGGCAGTCCTTTCACTTGAATCTCCTCACCGGTCTCCGTTTTTTTCACGATCAAATTGGTAAATCCGCCTGTACGGCTTGGTCCGGAGGTGCTTGGATTTATTCGTATGCCCGCAATGCGAAGTTCGGGCTGTGCAAGGTCTTCAATGCTGGGTGCTTCGCTCCGCTCCTGGATCAATAGTATCGACCCATCCCGAGAAAAGGATACGGATGGAGTGGCTGGCGCATTGAAGAGTTCCGCAATGGAGGCAGGGGGAGTTTGGTAGGTACCTTGTGCAAACAAGGGTTGTCCGATAAATAGGGCAAGTGCTACCCCTAAGAAACGGGTGAAGGCAATTTTCATAAGTTGTCGACTAGATGGGAATGACAAGGT
>JBANGF010000212.1:0-4991 GCA_037975655.1 Bacteroidota bacterium
CTCGATCATCAACAAGGCTTTGGGGTCGCCCTCCACGAAATAGCGGTTTTTGGAGTATTCGATGCTTTCTTTGGTGCAGTCCAAGATGATTTTATCCATCAACTCCACGGCCGTCACCTCATGCTTCATGGCCACTTGGGCCGACTTCATGCTTTCGTGAATGGATTCAAAATGGGCTGCCACAACAATTTCGATGGGATCCGGAAGCGGATCCAGGCTCAACTTGATTTCGGTGGTGAAGGCTAGGGTACCTTCGGAACCAGCCAAGAGTTTGCAAAAATTGAAATTGGAAGTTCCCTCAAACTGGGAAGCCTTTAGCAATTCGTCCACGGCGTAACCCGTATTGCGACGATGGATGGACTTTTTAGGAAACTGGGCATGAATTTCTGCTCGTGTCTCGGGCTGACCGAGTTCTTCCCAAACCTGACGGTAAAGGCTCCCTTCCAAATCTTTCTGCCCACACTTCCTCTTAAAATCCTCCGGAGAAAGTTCTCGGAACACCACCTTTTTCCCATCACTGAGGATGGTATTCAATGAAATCACCTTGTCACGGGTAACCCCGTACACGATCGAGGTAGTCCCGGAAGAATTGTTGCCCACCATGCCCCCAATCATCGCCCGATTGGCGGTAGAGGTGATGGGCGAGAAAAATAGACCATAGGGCTTCAAGAAGCGATTCAATTCATCTCGTACCACCCCAGGCTGCACCCGTACCCAACGCTCCTCAGCGTTGATTTCAAGAATTTGATTGAAGTGGGTAGATACATCCACCACGATGCCGTTGCCTACGCATTGCCCTGCAAGCGAGGTGCCTGCAGTTCTTGGAATCAAGGAAGTGCCGTATTCAGTAGCAAACTGGATCAAACGTTGAATATCCTTTTCCGTCTTGGGAAAAGCCACCGCCATAGGGACCTCTCGATACACCGAGGCATCGGTGGCATAGAGTGTTTGCGTGAGGCGATCCCAATGAAGTGTACCCTCCAGTTGGGTCGCTAAATTTTCTAAAAAAGGAATCAGGTTGGGGTGGTCTGAAGGCATGCTCAAAATTAACTTTCTGAAGCAATTTTCCACGAACAAAAAGTAAAAATATGCACCTTTGAAGGGGAAAAATCTTGGGGAAGTTGCGGTAGAACTTTACTACCTTCCGATTTCAAGAATTCATAAGTTTTTCGATTCAATTGTGCTTTGCTATGTTTTTCTACTTCTCTCAATTTTTAAGTTTTTTGGCCATGCCGCTAACCTTGGTTATTCTGCTATTGTTGGCCGCATTCTTTTTTACTCCCAAGTCTATCGGAAAGAAAATCCTTGGAACGGGAATTGTGCTCCTGCTCTTTTTTTCAAATCCCTTCCTATCCAACCTGGCACTCTTGGCTTGGGAACCGCCTTACAGATCCTTTGACGAAATTCCTACCACTGAAATCGGCATTGTGCTGACAGGGGTCACCAACTTAAACAAAACCGCTTCTGATCGAACATTTTTCGCCAAAGGGGCAGATCGAATCACGCAGGCCTTGCAACTGTACCGAATGGGAAAGATCAAAAAAATCCTGATCACGGGTGGACAAGGCTTGAATCCGACCAATTCCTATTCTGAAGCCGAATTACTCAAGCGCTTTTTGATCATGACGGGAATGCCAGAAGAGGATATTCTAATTGAGGAGAAAAGCCTAAACACGCGAGAAAATGCGCTTTTCACCCAAGAGTTTTTAGAAAAAGAGGGAATTTCCACCCAACAAGAATTTGTATTGATTACTTCAGCATTTCACATGCCTCGATCAAAAAAATGCTTTGATAAAGTAGGGCTCAAAACCATCCCCTTTCCCGTGGATTATTACAGCCATGACCTCAAATACGATCTGCCTTCTTTAATTTATCCAAAGGCTGAGGCGCTTTTAGATTGGCAAATCCTATTTAAAGAATTTTTGGGGTTACTGATGTACCGCGTTGTAGGGTACATTTAAAGCATTTCTCAAGATTGGAAATTATTGAAAAGGCGAGTCCTTTTCCTTCGCCATCTGGTTGTACACGATGCCGTCCAGGATTCCTGGAATCCATTTGTTTAAGAATACGGCCAACTTCCCCTGGGTAGTCAACACCAAATCTCGCTTTCTGCTAGTTGTAGCCCTGAGGATGCGGGTCGCCACTTCTTCCGAGGTCATCATCTTGGATTCATCACGAGGGGATTCTCCTTGAGAACTCCCATCTGCAGTCAATGCTGTATTTCGAATATTGGAGGATGTAAAGCCTGGCGCTACCACCAAGACATGTACCCCTTTTTTCATCACCTCGGTACGCAAGGATTCAAAGAACCCATTCATTGCATACTTACTTGCCGTGTAGGCCGTACGTGCAGGCGTTCCTCGATAGCCATTGATGGAAGAGATCCCAATGATCGAACCCTTGCTCTCCAAAATAGCCGGCAAGCAATATTTGGTGGCATAGACGGTTCCCCAGAAATTAGTGTCCATCACCTTGCGAAATACCTCCAGATCCAAGTCCTGAAACAAGGCCCGCATAGAAATACCCGCATTGTTGATCAAAATGTCGATTCGACCAAATCGAGCAAGGGCTTCCTCAGCCATACGCTTGTTATCGGCTTCAGAACCAGCATCTGCAAGGATGGGAAGCACCGTGTGATTCATGGCCTGAAGTTTGGCAGCAGTAGCCTCCAACTTTTGTGCATTCCTTCCCGTAATCACCAATTTCGCTCCTGCGGCTCCAAATACAGCCGCGCAGGCTTCTCCAATTCCTGAGGTGGCACCCGTAATGACCACCACTTTATTCGTATAGCTCATAGCCGACATTTGCCCATAAAGATAGAAAAATGACTAGAAACAATGCGGATTGGGAAAGAATAGGGAAAAGAGAAGTCCCTTAACCTAACTGGATAGTCCAAATCCCTGCGTTTTTCCTAATTTTACGGCCATGTCCCGAAAAATGAAACACAAGGTCATCACCCAATTGACCATTGAACGCATCGCTACCGAAGGCAAATGCCTAGGTTACCACGAAGGCAAGGTAGTATTTGTATCCAACGTCGCTCCAGGGGATGTGGTCGATGTGCGAATCACCAAAGGCAAAAATTCTTTCATGGAAGGCGAAGCCGTTCATTTTCACAGTTACTCCAAGGACCGCATCGAACCCTTCTGCGCACACTTTGGCACCTGCGGAGGATGCAAGTGGCAGCACATCACCTACGATCTTCAACAGGAATACAAGCGGCAGCAGGTAGTGGACCAGTTTCAACGGATTGCCAAGGTTCCCATTCCGGAAGTGGCTCCCCTACTCGGTTCGGCACAAACCCAATACTACCGCAACAAACTAGACTTTACCTTTTCCAACTCCCGCTGGTTGACCCGCGAAGAAATCAATTCGGAACAAGAGTTTGAACGAAATGCTTTGGGCTTTCACATTCCCAAGATGTTTGATAAAATCATCGACATCGAGCATTGTTACCTCCAAGGAGGTATTTCCAATGCCGTAAGGAATGAATTGCGCCAATTTGCCCGCCAAGAAGGGTTAAGTTTCTATGCCATTCGAAATCAGGTGGGATTGCTTCGCAACCTGATTATTCGTACCACAAGCACCCAACAAACCATGGTCATCGTCCAATTCGGAGAAAATGACCCAGAGTCAATTTCTAAGGTGATGGACTTTTTGAAGGGGCGTTTCCCTGAAATTACCTCCCTACTCTACGTCATCAACACCAAGGGCAATGAAACCTTCCACGATCTAGAATTGGTGACCTATTCGGGATTGCCCTACATTGAGGAGCAAATGGAAGGCCTCCGATTCCGCATTGGACCGAAATCCTTCTACCAAACCAATTCCGCCCAAGCCTATGAATTGTACAAGGTAGTCCGTGATCAGGCTCAACTCAAAGGAGATGAGGTGGTCTATGACTTGTACACGGGAACGGGCACCATCGCCAATTTTGTAGCCAAACAAGCCAAGCAAGTGATTGGCGTGGAATATGTGGAAGCGGCCATTGAAGACGCCAAACTTAATTCTCAGTTGAATGGCATCGAAAACACCCTCTTTTATGCCGGGGACATGAAGGATATCCTGAACGATGAATTTATGGCAACTCATCCCAAGCCAGACTTGATCATCACCGATCCTCCACGCGCAGGAATGGACGAGAAGGTCATCCAGATGCTGCTTCGCATTGCTGCTCCAGCGATTGTGTATGTTTCCTGCAATCCTGCTACCCAAGCACGAGATCTGGGTCTGCTCGGGGAACTCTACCAAGTGGATCAGGTGCAGCCTGTGGACATGTTTCCACAAACCTACCATGTTGAAAATGTTGTACGCTTAAGCCTCAAGCCATGATCTCAGATTTTAATGACCCCGAATTAAGTGGCAAATACCTTGGTACCATTACCACGGACTTTATCAAAATTTGCGATGTGCTGAAGGAAGCCTCCTACCAGGTTCGCTCCAAGGGATTCTCGGACTTCCCTATCTTTCCTATCTCCAAAGAGATGCAACCCATCGGTAAACTCTTTGTCGGAAAAGTGGAAAAAGATTTGGACTGGAACTACTTCATCACCTACGTCGACGAGTTTGTGCAACGAGGATTGATCGCTGAAGAAGCGTTGGAAGAATTTACGAAAGCCTACAAGGACCCAGATGAATTCTGCTGCTTATTCGTGATGGACGGAGCCTTTACCAGCTTTGTCTTCATCCCTTATCCTATCGATTAAATTTACTTGATATAGATTTAGTTTAATAATTGTAAATCAATTTTTTATATCTAATTACTTATAGTGTTTTGATAATAAATAAGTCGTTTTAAAGTGCTCGATTTGACTTGTAAATAGTACCTGTTTTTGTCCTACATGTCCAACCCTATTCTTATCCAACTAGCCGATGCACAGGTTCATTTTCGAGGGGAAACTCTTGGAGAGAAACTCCAATTCACTTGGAAGCATGGAGAACATTGGGCGGTATATGGAGATTCAGGGAAGTCCTTGACTGGGCTATTGGAA
>JBANGF010000233.1:0-2595 GCA_037975655.1 Bacteroidota bacterium
CATCACAATGTATACGATGCCCCGGTCTGTTTTCCATCCCTCTTTGAAGTCGGTAAATAGAATGTTGGCAAACTCAACCATTTTGAAATAATTTCGAATCAAGTCCTTCGCAGCTTCTTCATTTCGAGTCAAGTTGTACCAATAGGCATCCAAGGCCTTCTTTTTGTCCTGAGCAAGTAGGAGGGTTTCGTGTTCTTTTTTGGTTGAAATGTAGGTGACCATGTCCACCATTTCATTCCAATCTTTCACTTTTGGAAAGGCATCGTGAACTGTCCGAAGGAGTAATCCTGTTTGTGCATTGCTGTCGGATTGAAAAAAATAATACCCTTCATCATTGAGTGCTTTAGGAATGTTAGCTAAAAAATCTCCTCGGTTTTCTACAGCAACTTCTTTGGGAACCTCTGCTAAGCGGGTTTCCATTGGAGGGAATGGAACGGCAAAAGGGCTAGGATAAAAGTAGGAAAATAGGGAAGGGCCTTTGCTGGTTTTGAATAGTAAGGATTGACCTTGCGTCAGGTAGTTTTGATCAAAGGGAACCTCATTTGCGAAATAAAAACCAAAGTTGGGTTGGTCAAATACAAAGGGGCTTTTCAAATCGACATGGCTGGTGTAGACATCTTTCTGTCTGCTATCTAGGACTTCAAAAAAGGCAATAGCTTTTTCTTGATTTTGGGGAATCTGTATCGTTTTTTCAAAAAGCCAATGCCGTTCGGTAGAGGTTACCAAATCAATAGCACTAAGTTTGATTTTTTTTGCTTCTTCAATTTCTTGATCGTAAGAACTTAAAACCAGGTAACTGAATTGATAGGTGTCTAAATTGGCATTTTCTTCTATTTTCTCGACTACAAAGTGGAGTTTATAGCTGCTTTCTGAAAGCTTAATCGGGATGATTTTTAGTCCCAATCGAGCATACAAGGAATAGCGAAGCGCCTGATCTGTGGTGCTCAGGGTGTTTTGAGCAAAAGCAGTGAAGGTAAAGGCTGTAAAAACGAAGAATAAAGGCAGCAGCTTGATGTACTTTTGATTCATTTGGATTAGTTCTCAGGTTTTAAAAATTAGCCTTACTTTTGCCAAAATACTAAAATTTCTAATGGCTACCTATACAACGGAAATTGCTTCAGATAAGTTGATAAGTGACAATCCCATTCATCAACGATTATTGAAAGCCTATATTGCTGCCAAGCCTTGGATCTCTGGAAATTTGCTTGAGATCGGCTGTGGTGAAGGCAGAGGAGTGGAGGAATTATTGCCTCATGCCGAACAGTACTTGGGCTTGGATAAAATTGGCGAAGTGATTCAGACCCTGCAAAACAAATACCCAGACGTTGAATTCAAACAAGCTGTGATCCCTCCCTTTGAAGGAATTGCTGACAATACTTACGATACCATTGTGAGTTTTCAAGTGATCGAACATATCGCTAACGATCGACTTTTTCTCCAAGAAATCTATAGAATGCTGAAGCCAGGTGGAAAAGCGATTATTTCTACCCCAAACAATACCCACACGCTTTCTCGCAATCCTTGGCATGAGCGTGAATATGTGCCTCAGCAACTGATTGACTTGGCCAAACCAATTTTTGATCGCATTGAAGCCAAAGGGATCGGAGGAAACGACAAAGTTTGGACCTATCACGAAGCCAACCGCAAGTCTGTACAAAAAATCATGCGCTTTGATGTGCTAGACCTTCAACATAAATTACCTAATTCAGTTTTGAGATGGCCTTACGAATTCTTAAATCGCATCAATCGGAATCGCTTGCATCGTTCACAAGGATCTTCTGTGGTAGAGATTTCACATGAAGACTATTTGGTGGTCGAGGATCCTAAGGATGGGCTCGATCTGTTTTATATCCTTTGGAAGGAGGAAAAATAGTCGATAGACGACTGCCCACGGTCCACTGCTCACATACCTTAAACTTCAAATTTTATCCCTATCTTAATTGGTGAGATAGCTGCTAACAAAAATAAAATCCAATAAAAAGGCCAGTAGAATTAGTTCTGCTGGCCTTTTTTTAAAATCTCACTTCAGGACTATGAGGCAAAGGAAATAGGGTTGAAGTTTAATTAAATGAGCCTTGGACCCTTTTTGTTTAATTACCTTCTTCTAAGAGAACTAGGTTCCTCACTTTCTTTGCCAATAAGGCTTTCCAATCGTTTCTTCAGTTCTTGGGATTTTTCTTGGTAGCCACGTTCTTCCAAAAGTGGAATAAAATACTTGATCATCTCAATTGACATGAGCAAGTCCCTGTCGTAACCCAATTCATTTTTGCTGTAGAATTCAATCATATCCAAGGATCGCTTCGAGATTTTATCTACAATCTCCAAGGCTTTTTCATCCTCACCCACCTCAAAAAACAAGGGAACAGATTGCCCACTGCTCAAATCGTAAGGCACGGCTTTGTCTGGAATGATGGTTAATCCAAAATTGAGAAGCTTAGCTGCATCTTCTATTCGATTTTCGTCTAGGAGTGCCAAGGCAATGGAATTGAGTGCACTTCGATGGTTTGAGGTAAATCTTCGGTACTCTTCATCTAAGTATACATTGGGGTCATTCATGCCTCTGAAGGCAAAGTTTTCCATGTAGTTCTTTAGTGC
>JBANGF010000248.1:0-3309 GCA_037975655.1 Bacteroidota bacterium
GGATACCGCCGTTTGGAAAGGAGGATGCATCGGGTTCCTGCTGAACCAGCGCAGAACCTTTGAATTTTTCCATGCCCGCATACATGTCAAAGAAGGAATCGTGCTTCTCTGCTGTAGAGCCAGTCAAAGGCTGAAACCAGTGCGTGTAGTGGGTTACTCCCTTTCCAATCGCCCAGGTCTTCACCGCAGAAGCAATCTCTTCGGCAGTAGCTGGATCAATTTTCGATCCCTTGTCGATGGCTTCCATCACCTTTTTGAAGACGGAAGGAGCCAAGGTTTCTTTCATTTGCTGGGTTCCAAACACGTTGGTCCCGAAGTAATCGGAAATCTTTGAAGAAGGTGGGGTGACATGGATTCGAGGTCTTGCCTGAACCATCGCCAATGCGCTTTGTCTGAGTGTTGCCATGGAAAAAGATAGGGGGTTTGAAATTATCCCTACAAAAATAGAAATTTTTGCTAATTTTTTACCCATCGGGTATTTTTTAAGGTGTTTTTTCTAAATTTTTATTGATTTTTAATTTTTCAGCCTCTTTTTGAGCCAAAAATTGGAAAATATACGTTTTTCAAGGACTTCACTTGAGGAATTGTAAAAACCTTGGGATTGCCTACCTTTGTAGCTCAATCAGTTTCCCTCTTGCTGTGAAGAAAGTTGCTTTTTATACACTGGGTTGCAAGCTCAATTTCTCAGAAACCTCAACCATTGCGCGACAGTTTGAGGAGAAAGGCTTCCTGAAAGTTGACTTCCAGGAAAATCCGGACATTTACATCATCAATACCTGTTCGGTAACCGAAAACGCAGACAAGAAGTGTAAGAAGCTGGTTCGTGAGGCAAAAAAAATCTCCCCAGACTCCTTTGTAGCCATCATCGGCTGCTACGCGCAGCTGAAGCCCAACGAGATCGCGGAGATTGAAGGCGTAGATGCTGTACTCGGCGCTGCCGAAAAATTCCGATTACTGGAATTGCTGGATGGCTTTGCGAAGGAACAAGAAACCAAGGTGCTGGCCTCCGAGATCAGTGCAGCGACCAGCTTCGAAACTGCCTTTTCCATCAATGACCGCACCCGAACTTTCTTAAAGGTTCAAGACGGCTGCAATTACGGTTGTGCCTTTTGTACCATCCCCCTCGCTCGGGGAAAAAGCCGGAGCTCCAGCATCGCTCAGGTGTTGGAAGCAGCCCAAGCCATTGCTGCTACCGAAGTGAAGGAGGTGGTCTTGACTGGCGTGAATATTGGGGACTTTGGGATAGTAGATGGCAAGCGGGAAGAGCGCTTTGCTGACCTGGTGATGGCCTTGGACGAAATCGAAGGCATCGATCGCTTCCGCATCTCCTCCATCGAGCCCAACCTGCTCACCAACGAGATCATCGAATTTGTATCGCGCTCCAAGAGATTTGTACCTCACTTTCATATCCCACTCCAATCTGGATCGAATACTATCCTTCGTAAAATGGGGAGACGCTATCTGCGCGAACTCTACGAAGACCGGGTAAGCAAGATCAAAACCCTCCTCCCCCAAGCCTGCATCGGCGTGGACGTAATCGTGGGTTTCCCGGGGGAGACGGACGAACTCTTCCTAGAAACCTACAACTTCCTGAACGAGCTGAACATCTCCTACCTGCACGTATTTACCTATTCGGAGCGTGCCAATACCCGTGCCATGGACATGGACGGGGTTGTACCCTTGAAGATTCGGAACGAACGCTCCAAGATGCTCCGCATACTTTCGGAGAAAAAGCGCCGCAAATTTTACGAGGAGAATTTGGGCCAGACCTTTACTGTACTTTTTGAGGAGGACATTGAAGACGGGATGATGCATGGCTTCACCGAGAACTACATTCGCGTCGCCGCCAAATACGACCCCATGCTCATCAACGAACTAAAGCTCGTGACCTTGGATGAGGTGATGGCCAATGGGAATGTGAGTGTTCGGGAACCGGACTTATTTACGGCATTAACTTAAAATCCCCCTTGCCCCCTTAATAAGGGGGAATTGCCCGAATTGGACCTCAAATAGATACTAGCAAACTGAACATCTAATTCTATAGATAGGGTTTGAGAAGGGTAAGATGTAACTCCCCCATTCAAAGGGGGCGAGGGGGATTTTGGGAAGATTTTGAGAAATTGCTAAAGCTAGCCCACCCAATAATTATTTAGTATCCTGCCTGCTTGAATGTTACATTTAATTAACCTTTCATTTTTTTTATTCGCGCAAAGGCGCCAAGACGCAAAGAAATCCATCTTTTAACCGGAAGTTAGTCTAGCTCCATCAAATCCTTTGCGGCTTATGCGGCTTTGCGCGAAAAATCCTTTTACTACCGCAGGTAACACTTAATAAATCCCCCTTGCCCCCTTAAGAAGGGGGGTAGGGGGATTTTTTTTTACAAAATTACAAGAGTAATTTATCCTTTCTTCCCCAATACCATCCCTACCCTACTCGGAACATACAGCAGCAGCTCCTGCTGGGCATTCGTGGTGTAAGTCAAGGTACTATCCAAGCGGTCAAAGCCTCCAAACTCAGGAGAATCGGAATGCAGTAGCAGCTGGTAATCCCCTGCGCTAGGCACTGGAATCGCAAATCCCTCGTAGGAATCACTGGGATGTACAGCAAACACAAAAATCAAATCACCACGGGTGTAGGCCAGCACCTTTTTGTTAGGTTCCAAATACAATTGCTGTGCAGGACCAGCCAAAAGCAAATCATGGGCTGTTACCAAATCAATCATCGCCTTATCCCAGGCAGCCAGCTGCCGGTACCGCAACAAGGGATCATCTACCAAGGACCACTGCCGGCGGGCATACCGAAAGCTCCAGTCATTTCCCTCCCGAGGAAAATCCACCCATTCGGGATGTCCAAACTCGTTCCCAATAAAATTCAAATAGCCCTCTCCCCCAAGCGTGATTGTCAGCAAGCGAATCAACTTGTGTAAGGCAATTCCTCGGTCGATGACTAGGTTTTGCTCCAGGACGGACATGGAGAAATACATTTCCTTGTCCATCAGCCAGAAGGCAAGGCTCTTGTCCCCAACCAGGGCCTGGTCATGACTCTCCGCATAGGCGATGGATTTCTCCTTCAGGGGGCGGTTGGTCAGTTCATGCCAAAGTTCAAAAAGATCCCATTGCTCGTCTGTCTTGTGTTTGAGCGTGCGGATCCAAAAATCTGGAATTCCCATCGCCAAGCGAAAATCGAAACCAATCCCCCCCTCTTCTATTCTTCGACTCAATCCCGGCATGCCACTCACCTCCTCGGCTATCGAAATAGCTTCTGGATTCAAGGCATGAATGAGCGAATTGGCCAACTGAAAATAAGTCA
>JBANGF010000276.1:0-5631 GCA_037975655.1 Bacteroidota bacterium
TGTCTTTCCTCCAGGCTTGTTGCCTTGAAGTCTTGCCAGAGTCTGCTTGATCTGATCTTGGATTTCTTTTGGAGTAGGCTCCGCCTTTTGTATGCGCTGCGGCGGGCTGCCGCCAGGGCGCTGTTGTTGCCCCGCAGGCTTATTTGGTTGCCCAGGTCTTCCACCACGCTGATCTTGAGGGCGATTGGTTGCTCCTGTCGCTTGACCTGCAGGGTTTGGCGCTCCAGGCTTACTGTCAATTCGCTTTCTTGGCCTTTTTTTATCCTTTCCACGTTCATCAGAAGAAGCAACTGGACCTCCTTTTTTCTTAGTTCTATCTTGAGGAAGTTCAATTTTTCCGAGAACCGTAAGTCCCTTTAAGGAGTCTGCTTTGGCAGAGATAAGTTCCTCTGGAACTTCATCCATATTGACTGGAGCGACTGCTTTTACTTCTTCTACTTTAGGTGCAGGTACTGGCTCTGGGGTAGAAGGTGCAGGAGGAGCTACTGGTTCAACCTTTTTCTCTTCCTGCTTGGGCATTGGGGTTGTTTTCGGCTGAGGTGCTGGAGATGGATTTTGCACAGGCTTTTTGTCAAGCTCGACTTTGCCTAATACTTTAATCCCTTCCAATTTAGGGGCTTCAGAAGTTATTTTTTCCACAACTGGCTCCGGTGCTTTTGCCACAGGAACGGGTGTAGGAGTCGGCTCAACTATTTTTTCAGGCTTCGGTGACTCTTGCTCCATAGCCAATGGCTCATGACGCTTTCCAATGGAAAGATGGGACGCCTCTTCCTTTTCAAGAGCAGAGGACTTGAATTCCTTTTCAAGCATGGCCACCTGGTCCAAGGTGATTTTGGAATTGGGATTGTTCTCCACCTCATAGCCCTTTTTAGCCAAGGACTCAACGATGGTTGCCGTTCCCACGTTGAGCTTTCTGGCTATTTGGCCTAATCGCATCATTTTTTCTTCTGACATAAGCAAAAACCTCTTTCGAAATCTTAAGTAAAATTAGGGTAATCTTCGGGGTTAAAGCCCCTTATTGGTCAAATTCTGTTCTAAGTATTCGGAAAATCTCATCGATGGTGACTTCTTCCAGCTCGGTTCTGCGGATCAAATCTTCTTTGCTCAGTACCAAGACACTCTTTGCGGTATCCAAACCAGTCTTTTTGAGTTCGTCGATGATCCACTGATCGATTTCATCGGAGAATTCGTTCAAGTCCACATCTTCCTCTTCGTATTCATTCAATTCACGGAATACATCAATTTCGTAACCCACCAATCGGCTGGCCAATTTGATGTTAAATCCACCCTTTCCAATCGCTAGAGAAACCTGATCAGGCTTCAAAAACACTGAAATTCGCTTGGATTCCTTATTGATGGATAGGGAAGATACTTTTGCTGGGCTCAAGGCACGGGAAACGTAGAGATCCAAATTTTCCGTGAAGTTGATCACGTCAATATTTTCATTCTGTAATTCACGCACAACTGCATGAATACGGGAACCTTTCATCCCCACGCAAGCACCTACTGGATCAATACGATCGTCGTAAGATTCTACAGCCACTTTGGCTCGCTCACCTGGCTCGCGGACTACCTTCACAATCGTGATTAGGCCATCGTATACCTCAGGAACCTCGTTTTCAAATAGTCTTTCTAAGAATACCGGCGAGGTACGAGACAAAATCACCTTTGGATTTCCGTTAATCATGTCTACGCGATGCACCACCGCCTTTACAGAATCTCCTTTTCTGAAACGATCTTTGGAAATTTGCTCGCCTTTAGGCAAGATCAATTCATTTCCTTCCCCATCGATGAGGAGAATTTCGCGTCCCAAGATTTGGTACACTTCCGCAGAAATGATTTCTCCTACTTGCTCTTCGTATTTGCTGAAAAGAATGTCTTTTTCCAGGTCTTTGATTCGCTGAATCAAGGTTTGGCGCGCCATCTGTACGGCACGTCTTCCAAACTCTTCCAACTCAATTTTCTCGTAAACCTCTTCACCAACTTCAAAGTCCGGCTCAATTTTTTGAGCATCCGTGAGGCTGATTTTATCAAAGTCCCAGATATCTTCGGAATTGTCATCGACAATTTCTCGGATACGGAAAATTTCCAAATCCCCCTTATCGGCATTGATGGTGACATCAAAATTCTCGTCCGTTTCGAACTTCTTGCGAATCATCGCTCTAAATACATCTTCCAGAATACGGATCATGGTAGGGCGATCCACATTTTTAGATCTCGCAAATTCTGCGAAGGATTCAATTAAGATTTTTGCATCCATTGGAATTAGTTAAAAGATACTTGTACGATAGATTTTTTAATTTCAGTGAAGGCAACGATTCGTTCCTCTTCGACGCTTTTCTTTCCTTTTTCTTTCTTGGTCACCCCAAGTTTGATTCCCAACTCCTCTACCTCTTTCAATTTTCCTAAAATTTCTTCTCCAGTTTGCAGATACACCTTGAGCGATCGCCCTTGGTTTTTGAGGTACTGCCTTTTCTCCGTCAGCGGATAATCCAACCCCGGTGAAGATACTTCCAAGGTGTAGGCTTCTTCCAACAGTTCGGTGGTCTCCAACTCCCCGGACAAGGCCCGACTCAATTTCGCACAAGCGGCAATCGTCATTCCTTGATCCGCATCCACTAAAACCAGCACTTTGGTTTTGTCTGCTACCCGTTCCACTTTTACCTCTACAATAAAATGCTCGGCATCAGGAAGGTGCTTTTCCACTAGGTCAACGATCACATGCTTTAGGTCACTCATACTGTAGGATAATGAAAGAGGGGACTGTTGTCCCCTCTAGAAACTTTAGAATACCACACAAAAGTAATAGAAAGATTGACGAAATACAAAATCGCGCATCGAATGCTGCCAAATTTTGCGTAATTTTAGTCGATTGCTCCAGAAAATTACCTGGGTGAGCTCGGGCGGATTCAATTCTTTCCGTCAAAAACAAAAATTCTACTTTCTCTCTGTTTTATCGATTTAAGGTAATATTTTTGTCGATTCTTGGGCAACTACTAGTACACAAGGACTGTCGTAAACGTCCATTACCGAGTTCAAAGCAAAAAAAATTAAAAATGGGACTATTTGATTTTTTCTCAAGTGATATCGCCATAGATTTGGGTACCGCAAATACCTTGATTATCCACAAAGACAAAATTGTGGTGGACGAGCCTTCGATCATCGCCATCGACAAAACTAACAACCGGGTATTGGCTGTGGGTAGAGAAGCGATGAACATGCATGAGAAAACCCATGAGAATATCAAAACCATACGTCCACTTAAAGATGGGGTGATTGCAGACTTCTATGCTGCAGAACAAATGATCCGTGGCTTGATCAAAATGATCCCTGGACAGAAAAAGGGCATGTTCCCTCAATCCCACAAAATGGTGATTTGCATCCCTTCTGGAATTACTGAAGTAGAAAAAAGAGCGGTTCGTGACTCTGCTGAGCACGCTGGAGCGAAGGAAGTATACATGATTTATGAGCCCATCGCAGCAGCCATCGGTATTGGCATTGACATCGAAAAGCCCATGGGTTCCATGATTGTGGATATCGGAGGGGGTACTACCGAAATTGCCTTGATTGCCTTATCTGGCATTGTGGCTGATCAATCCATCCGGGTAGCGGGAGACACCTTCACCAAGGATATCCTAGACTACATGAGAAGACAGCACAACTTGCTGATTGGTGAGCGTTCCGCAGAAAAAGTAAAAATCGCGATTGGCTCTGCCTTGACTGAACTAGACGACGCACCTGACGATTACGAAATCAGAGGTAGAGATTTGATGACGGGTATTCCAAAGGTCATCAAGGTATCTTATTCTGAAATTGCCTTTGCCTTGGACAAGTCGGTTTCCAAAATCGAGGAAGCCGTCCTGAAAGCATTGGAAATTGCTCCTCCTGAATTATCGGCAGATATTTACGACAATGGCATTCACCTTACAGGAGGCGGAGCGCTATTGAAGGGGCTGGACAAGCGTCTGCACCAAAAAACCAAACTTCCCATTCACATTGCGGAAGATCCACTTAGAGCAGTAGTCCGTGGTACTGGTACTGCCCTTAAAAACATTCAAAACTTCCGAACCGTTCTGATGACCTAATTTCTGAATGCTACGCATCCTTCAGTTCCTTTACCGTGTAAGAGCATTTTTACTATTCGCTTTTCTTGAATTTTTAGCGATCTGGATGATTGTCGCCAACAATTCCCCACAAGGAGCAGCATTCTTCAATAGTTCGAATGAATTGGTGGGCAGTGCCCTCAAAAAACAGGCAGATGTGGTTCAGTTTTTCTCCCTTGCAGACGCCAATACTGCTTTGGTAGATGAAAATGCGAGATTAAAGCAGGAACTTCTGGGATTACAAGTCAAGCCAGACAGCATGCCTTTGGCAATTGATTCCACCTTGCAGGCAAACTTTGAACTGAAAGGCGCCCGCGTCGTGGCCAACTCCCTACGTTTTTCGCAAAATTACTTGACCCTCTACAAAGGCGCAAAGGATGGAATTAAACCAGGAATGGGTGTGTTTAATTCCCAAGGAATCGTCGGCAGGGTCAAATCCGTATCGGAAAATTACTCCGTTGCTTTTTCTGTACTCAATACGAGTTTGCTTATTTCAGCCAAAATCAAATCCTCTGAAGTTTTTGGTTCGGTGCAATGGGATGGTGTGAATGCTTCCGAAGTACAACTGCTCTATGTACCCCGCCACGTGAAAGCGAGCAAAGGGGATACAGTAATCACCTCTGGTTTCAATGCAGTATTTCCAGAAGGGCTTCTTATCGGACAGATTTCAAAGGTAGAAGTCAATAAAAAAGATCCCAATTACTTGTCTATAACCATAAAACTGAGCACTGATTTTAGTAAATTGAACTACGTGTATTTGATCGAAAACACCCAGTTTCAAGAGATAGATTCGCTGTACCGCCAATCCGATTTACCCAATGAATATTAGAAACCTGTTCTCGTATTCTTTTGTGATCCTGATTTTGGGATTGGTTCAGATTCTATTTTTAAAGAATCTGGCCCTTTTTGGGCATGCATTCGGATTCCTTTACTTACTGGGTTTGTTGATTTTACCCAACACGCTCCGAACAATTCCCCTCATGCTACTGGCTTTTGTTCTAGGCTTTATCCTGGATGTGTTTTTTGAAACCATCGGCATG
This sequence comes from Bacteroidota bacterium, assembly GCA_037975655.1. Taxonomy (GTDB): domain Bacteria; phylum Bacteroidota; class Bacteroidia; order Cytophagales; family Cyclobacteriaceae; genus Algoriphagus. The sequence goes on from JBANGF010000276.1 coordinate 5,144, forward strand.
CACACCGCTGCTGCTACTTTATTTGCTTTTCTAAAGCCTTTTTGGCTAAAAACTGCAAGTCCTACTGGCGGATTTGATGAAGCAGAAGAGCCAAGCCTTTTACAAATTGGCTTAGGGCGCTACGTGAGTTATGCATTTCCATTGCTTTTTGTCTACTCATTGGCATTTTTTATAGCCGATCAATGGGGTACAGGTGGATTTTTGGGAGTGTTAAGTAAAAGTTTCTTTTCTGCCGTTTTCACCCTTCTTTTGACCATCTTGGTACAGGTATTATTTTTCAGACGTAAACGAGGCATCTCATGAGAGACCAACGTCCTGCTATCATCCTTTTGTTTATTTTTTTAGTAAGTGGAGTCTTACTGGTCAAACTTTTTGCGATTCAAGTATTGGACGACAGTTTCTTGAAACGTGCAGAAAGTAATGCCATCCAACGTGTTGTCGATCACCCTTACCGAGGTTTGGTCTATGACCGTACTGGAAAATTGATG
>JBANGF010000283.1:0-7619 GCA_037975655.1 Bacteroidota bacterium
AGGAACAGGGACCTCCTATACTTATAGTTACGTAGGAACTGGCTCCACAACCTACGCGGCGAGTTCTACCAGGCCAACAAATGCAGGTACGTACAGCGTAACTGTCACTTTGGGGGCAAGTACGGATGGGAATTATACTTCAGCAAGTGCAACTGCTGCATTTACCATTGCAAAAGCAATACCTACCGTTACCCCTACAATTGGCACCTACAATTATAATTTAGCCTCACCCAGTGCTCAAGGACCAAATACGGCAACAAATACAGGAACTGGAAACTCCTACACCTATAGCTATACGGGTACTGGGTTTACTACCTATGGTCCAAGTGCGACTAAACCAACCGATGGTGGTACCTATACGGTCACCGCTACAGTTGGAGCAAGTTCTGATGGAAATTATGCCGCAGCAAGCTCTAGTCCCACAGCTTTTAAAATTTCACTCAATTTAGCCTTAGGCAATACCTATGGAGGAGGAAAGGTTGCCTATATCCTTCAAGCAGGAGATGTAGGATATGATCCAGCACAGCAGCATGGGATAATTATATCTGGGGATTTAACAGCATCAAATACAGATATTTTGTGGGGAACTGAAGGGGTATTAATTGGGGCAAGCGGTGGTCTTAATAATTTAAATCAGGACGGATTATCGACTTTTGTAGAATTAGGTGCTGGAATTAATAATACCAATCTAATTGTTGCAGCTGAAGGTGCTGGAATAAATTACGCTGCTGGATTAGCTAGGGCATATACAGGAGGAGGATATACAAACTGGTACTTACCCAGCTATTCAGAACTTTATGCAATTAGAAGTAATAGGTCTTACATTGGAACAAGTAATAGATTATTCTATTGGACATCAACAGAAGGAGCTGGAGATGCCTACAATGCGTGGCTTATAGCCATTGGTGGAGCTTCTAATAATTTTGAAGGAGCTAAGGGATTTCCTAATGGTGGGGTCAAAGCTGTTCGCGTATTTTGATACGACTACTTACTTCAACTTAGCAAATTGCTTGCTTTTTGGAGAATTTGAATTCGGTTATTTCCCTGATAAGCTCGGGGAGGAAAGTTAATTACTTGCAATAAGGGTCTTAGATTTCCAATTTTTTTGTCACAAATCATAAAAAAAGCCCCGTATTGCAACGGGGCTTTTGCTTTATTTCTTGGCGATGTAGGTCAGCAAGTCGATGACCTTGTTGGAGTAGCCCCACTCGTTGTCGTACCAGGACACTACCTTTACAAAGGTGTTGGATAGCTGGATACCTGCCTCTGCATCGAAGATGGAGGTACGTGGATCGCCGATAAAGTCGTTGGATACCACCGCATCTTCGGTATAGCCAAGCACGCCCTTCATGGTGGTTTCTGAAGCTTCTTTCATCTTCGCACAGATCTCTGCATACGTAGCAGGCTTCTTCAAGCGTACGGTCAAGTCTACTACAGATACGTCTGGAGTAGGTACACGGAAGGCCATACCGGTGAGCTTGCCATTCAATTCAGGGATTACCTTGCCTACTGCCTTCGCAGCGCCGGTAGAAGATGGGATGATGTTTTGACCAGCTCCACGTCCACCTCTCCAGTCTTTGGCAGATGGGCTATCTACGGTCTTTTGCGTAGCGGTAGTCGCATGCACGGTAGTCATCAAGCCTTCTTCAATGCCCCAGTTGTCATTCAATACCTTCGCGATAGGCGCAAGGCAGTTGGTGGTACAAGATGCATTGGATACGAAGGTCATGTCCGAGGTGTAGGTATGCTCGTTCACACCCATCACAAACATCGGGGTGTCGTCCTTAGAAGGAGCAGACATGATCACCTTCTTTGCGCCTGCATCGATGTGGCCTTGAGCAGATTCTTTGGTCAAGAAAATACCGGTAGATTCGATTACGTAATCGGCGCCTACTTCACCCCACTTCAAGGAGGCTGGGTTTTTCTCTGCGGTCACGCGGATGGCATTCCCGTTTACGATCAAGTTGCCGTCTTTCACGTCCACAGTGCCCTTGAAGGTGCCGTGGGTGGAGTCGTACTTCAACATGTAAGCCATGTAGTCCACGTCAATCAAATCGTTGATCGCGACTACCTGCACGTCTGCACGCTCCTGGGCCACGCGGAAGGCGAGGCGTCCAATTCTTCCGAATCCGTTGATTCCAATTTTAATCTTGCTCATCTGTAAGTAATTTTTATAGGTCTAACTGCTAGTTTCTAGTTGCTGAGTTGCCAAATTTTAGCATTCAAAACCGGTCAACTGCGAGCGAATTTATTACAAAAATTGGGTATGCCCAAACCATTTACCCTCCTTTCCAAGGCAACCTGCACCTCCCTGCTTTTCAATCGATTTCGAAATCAAAAAAAGGTAGGACTTTCTTTCGGTCAAGCGCCTAAACTCAAGGAAATCACCAGGCTGCCTCTTCCAAACCAGTGGAAATGAAAAAACCGGGAGAACCCGGTTTTCAGTTTATGCCAAGCCCGCAAGTAGCTGCTTGAAGGTGGCACTTGGCTGCATGGCCTGTGCACACTTCGCAGCATCTGGTCGGTAGTAGCCACCGAGATCGATGGCTTTTCCTTGGGAACTGTTGTATTCGTCCACAATCTTGGCTTCTTGGTCCAGAAGAGCTTTCGCTAATGCGGTAAATTTGGCAGCCAAAGCGGTATCCTTGGTTTGCGAAGCGAGCGCCTGCGCCCAGTACAAGGCCAGGTAGAAATGTCCACCGCGGTTGTCCAATTTGCCGACTACACGAGCAGGGGACTTGTCTTCTTCCAGCCATCGGCCTGTGGCCTGGTCTAGCGTTTCACCCAAGAGGAGGGCTGTTGGGTTGTTAAAGGTTTGTCCCAGGTGCTCCAAGGAGACGGCCAAGGCCAAAAACTCACCCAAGGAATCCCAACGCAAGTGTCCTTCTTCGGTAAACTGCTCCACGTGCTTGGGAGCAGATCCTCCTGCACCGGTTTCAAACAAGCCTCCTCCATTCATCAAGGGAACGATGGAAAGCATTTTGGCAGAGGTGCCCACTTCCAAAATAGGGAAGAGGTCGGTCAAGTAGTCACGAAGCACGTTGCCCGTCACGGAGATGGTGTCCTTGCCTGCTACGATGCGCTCGCAAGAGAAAAGGGTAGCCTCCACTGGGGATAAAATATGAATTTCAAGACCTTTGGTATCGTGCTGTGGGAGGTATTTGTTGACCTTCTGGATCAGCTGTGCATCGTGCGCACGGGCCTTGTCTAGCCAAAAGACTGCAGGAGTATCCGACAAGCGAGCACGGCTCACGGCCAACTTCACCCAATCTTGAATCGGTGCATCCTTGGTCTGACACATTCTCCAGATGTCTCCTTTTTCCACTGCATGTGCAAAAAGCTGCTTACCTGCCGCATCGGTAACGACTACGGTGCCGGCAAAAGGAATTTCGAAGGTTTTGTCGTGCGAACCGTATTCTTCCGCTTTCTGAGCCATCAAGCCCACATTGGGAACGGAGCCCATGGTGGCTGGGTTGAAGGCCCCATTTTTCTTGCAAAAATCAAACACCGCCTGGTACACTCCCGCATAGCAACGGTCTGGGATGATCGCTTTGGTATCTTGAAGTTTCCCGTCTTTATTCCACATTTTACCCGAAGTACGGATCATGGCCGGCATGGAAGCGTCGATGATCACGTCACTCGGTACGTGCAGGTTGGTGATTCCTTTTTCTGAATTCACCATGGCTACTCCTGGACTTGTAGCATAGCAGGCATCGATATCCTGTAGAATTTCTTCTTTTTTGGCAGCAGGAAGTTTTTCCAAGTTGGCCAAAAGGTCACCAAATCCATTGTTGACATCTACGCCTATAGCCGCTAGGGTGGCGGCATGCTTGGTGAATACAGGCTCAAAAAACACGGTCACCGCATGCCCAAAAAGGATGGGGTCCGATACTTTCATCATCGTGGCTTTCAAGTGCAGGGAAAAAAGCAGTCCTTTTTGATACGCATCTTCCTTTGCCTTTTTCAAGAAGGCGCGGTACTGGGATACACTCAAGGTGGAGGCATCGATGACTTCGCCTTCCTGTACCTTCAAACCAGATTTTAGCACTTCGATGCTGCCATCGGTCCCTTGAAGGGTAATGGTCAATTGGGTCGCCTGGTCTACAGTAAGCGACTGCTCAGAGCCGTAAAAATCTCCAGCAGACATGCTGTCTACATGGGTGGCAGAATCTGCGGCCCAAGCACCCATGGAATGGGGATGCTGGCGGGCGTAATTTTTTACGGCAAGAGGAGCGCGTCGATCCGAGTTGCCTTCACGAAGGACAGGGTTTACGGCCGAACCTTTGATTTTGTCGTATTTGGACTTGATGGTTTTTTCCTCCTCGGTTTTGGGTTCCTCCGGATAGTCAGGCAGGGCATATCCTTGGCTTTGCAATTCCTTGATGGCCCCTTTCAACTGTGGTACGGAGGCTGAAATATTTGGAAGTTTGACAATGTTGGCTTCTGGTGTAATGGCTAGCTGACCCAACTCGGCTAAGTCGTCGTTGATGCGCTGCGCTTCGGTTAGGAATTCTGGAAAGTTGGCGAGAATACGGCCAGAAAGGGAAATATCACGGGTTTCTACTTGAATGCCTGCCGTCTTGGTAAATGCTTGAACGATGGGTAAAAGCGAATACGTAGCTAATGCAGGTGCCTCATCGGTGAGGGTGTAGAGGATTTTTGGTGTCTTAGACATGGCTCAGAATTTTGCTAAAAATGAGTTCAATAGGTTTATCTTCTCTTTTTGATTGTTTCTCCTTGCAGAAACTGTTCCTAAAAAAGAATTGGGTGAACAAAAATACAAAAATAGACTAGGTTTTTGTTCCGTTTGTGGAAATCCTACGGGTCTTGCCAGTTAGGAATTTACCGTAAAGGGGTCGGCATCTTTCCAAGCGGGAAATTTGCTTCGGTATTCTTCCAATGCGGTGTAGTCCAAGTGGATCACTTGAATCTGTTCTTGTTCTTCTAGGTTTACTAGGGTTTCGCCCTTGAAATCGTAGGCGGCAGAATGTCCATTGTAGGCGATCTGGTTTCCATCTACACCCACTCGGTTGACCCCGAAAGCGTAGGATAAGTTTTCGATGGCACGGGCTGGGAGCAAGGCGTCCCATGCTGAAATGCGGGCTGCAGGCCAGGAGGCTACATAAAATAATAGGTCGTAGGCCGCCTTTCCATCGGTCCAGCGATTGCGGGACCAAACGGGGAAGCGCAGGTCGTAGCAGATTTGTGGGCAGATTTTCCAGTCCTTCAGTACGAATACGGGAAGGTTTTCGCCTGCGGCAAAACTCGCATCTTCCTGGGCCATGCGAAAGAGGTGGCGCTTGTCGTAGTATTGGGTAGTTCCCGTTGGGGGTACCCAGAGCAGTCGATTGTAATACTTTCCTCCCTCGGCAATGATGGCGCTACCTGTGATCACTGCGCCGGTTTGGGCGGCGAGCTGCTTCATCCACTTGTGCACCTGCAGGTTCATCGGCTCAGCCAGGGAGGCGGAGTCCATGGAAAAACCCGTAGGAAACATTTCCGGCAGGACGATCAAGTCGCAGGTATCTTTTAAGGACCAGATTTTCTCCTCCAGCTCCGCCAGGTTGGCGGTTTTATCTTGCCAATGCAAGTCAGTCTGCACCAGGGCGATGCGGAGAGCTGGTCTTTTTTCCATTAGCGTAGGGGATAGATCATTCGGTAGTCCGTGGATACCTTGCCTTTGCTCACGTCAATCAATTTGGACTGAATCATTCGCTTCTTGAGGCCTTTCAAGTAGTCTACAAATAGAATACCTTCTAGGTGGTCGTACTCGTGTTGGATGACACGGGCGGTCATGCCGCTAAACTCTTCCTCCTTCAGGTTCCAGTTTTCGTCGTAGTATTCCAGGGTCAATTTTTCGGGGCGGATGATTTCTGCGCGCACGTCTGGAATGCTCAGGCAGCCTTCTTCAAAGCCAAAATTGTCCCCATACTCATCTAAAAGAATTGGATTGATGAATACGCGGCGGATGCCTTTTTCCTCCTCCTCCTCATCCAACATCAAGGTGCTGTCGATGACAAATAGGCGAACTCCCTGATTGATCTGGGGAGCGGCAAGACCCACGCCATGGGCATGGTCCATGGTGGCGTACATGTCTTGGATCAACTGGGTAAGGTCACTTCCTTCGGGCAGCTCCTCTGCCTCCTTTTTTAATACTGGATGGCCGTAAGCGACGATAGGGTAAATCATTGTCTTTCTAAATAGGATTGGAGGATGATGGCCGCAGACACTTTGTCTAGGTTTCCTGCTTTTTCTTTGCGGTCTTTTTTCTTACTTCCCATGGCGATGAGCGTTTGCATGGCCATTTTGGAGGTATAGCGCTCGTCGATGAGGACTACCTTTTGGCCTGGAAATGCCAGCTCGAGTTTGTCTTTCAAAGCAAGGACCAAAGGGGTCATTTCGTTGGCCTGCCCATTGAGTCGGGTGGGATGCCCGAGTACCAAGGCTTCCACGGCTTCCTTGGCGCAGTATGCCTGCAGGTAGGGGATCAACTTGTTCGTCTCAATGGTCTCGAGGGGATTGCAGGTGATTTGTAGGGGATCGGTCACGGCTAGGCCGGTGCGCTTGGTGCCCAGGTCTATGGCTAGTACTCTAGGCATCAGTTGGTTTGTATTTGTTTGCGAATCTTGCGTAAGGCCTCTTTTTCCAATTCCACTGCTTTGGGGAATAGGAGTTCATCCTCAATGCGGGCATGGATGGAGAGTTCTTTCTCAAAATTTTGCAATTCGTGGTACAGCACCTTCATGGTCAAAGGGGCATCTCCTGACAAAATGTAATTCTGAGTCAGTTTTCGGATCCCCTCCATTTCGTCGTCGTGAATCTCGTGGTGCTCGGCGAGGTAGTGAATGGGCTCTTGCTCTAAGATCTTGAGTGCATCGTGGATTCGAAACTCTCCCGCCTCGATATCTTGAAGTAGGGTGATGCGGTTAAATAGTCGACTCTCTTCCTCGTGGATGTGGTGAATAAAATCTTCCACAAAGAGAGGAAAGAGAATGCGTAGGTCTCCTAGGAGCGCTTCATAACCTAGTTCCGGCACAATGCCAGAGATCATGTTGGACAAGAAAGGGAGTTCTTGCCGCACGAAGTAGTAGTGCTTCTTTTTAAGGTAAGCCACTAGTAGTTCAATGGGATTGAGGTACAGCTCTTCTAGGCTAGGTTCCTTTTGAAGTGCCCAACTCTCGAGTTGCGCGATGAGCTGTCTTGGGTTGACCTTGTGTTTTTGACAGACCTTCTCGAGTGAGTCGCTAGGGTACTGGTAAAAGCTTATCCCAAAGTAGTGCAGTACGGCAGCGAAAACGTAGTTTTCGGAGACCAAATCTCCTACAGCTGTTTTTTCAAGTGCCTTCCGTGATTGCATAAGACAAAAATAATTTTTTTTGAACTAATAAAGGGAAATTAATGTCATCTTTATCTACTTTCAGAGCGGGGAATCACGTTAAAATACGCTAAAGTGGTACCCTTATCCCTGCTTTTTCATCTTAATTGTAGTTAATTCGAAAAGAAAAAGAATAATCAAGTGAGCCAACAAAAAAATACAACCACACAAATCCGTCTTCCTTTACTCATCGCGCTATCTATTGCTGGAGGTATTTGGATAGGAGCCACTTTTGCGGAGCCTA